>CAZLUY010000208.1:0-1691 GCA_964562785.1 uncultured Limnohabitans sp.
TGCTACCGAGCAAGAATACTTTAAGTCTGTATTTAAGGAAATGATTTCTCTTTTAGGCAGACCATTTCATGTTGATGAATTCGATTTCTCAAATGACGATTTCTTCGAAGAGATTTTTGCCTTGGGTGATAGAATCTCTAACGACAAAATGTTTAAGAAATCAAGACAGGCAAGAGGGTCGAGGCATGGACTATATATCAACCGGACCTACTTTGGTTTGTATAACCTTCTAAATCAATTAGGGGCAACCATTGAAACAACAAAGCCAGAATGGCTTAAATAAAAAAAGGGAGGCTTAGCCTCCCTTTTTTTAACCTTTGTAAGTGACCCGATAGATCACATTTGCAAGATCGTCTGAAATAAGTAGACTGCCATCCGGTAACTCCTGAACATCAACTGGTCTTCCCCAAACTTCCTGACTTTCATCGTCAAGCCATCCTGTGATAAAATCACTCTCTGAAGCCACACTATTTGAACTTCCTTTCTTAGCTACTGTAATCGTGTATCCTGATTTTTTGCTTCTGTTCCATGAGCCGTGCTTGGCGATAAACATTAGATTCTTGAATTCACCTGGGAACATTCCTCCTTCGTAGAATCTGATGCCAAGAGGAGCTACATGTGCTCCTAATTTGGCAGCTGGTGCTATATAAGAACTTTGTCCTTCTCCTTCATTTCCAAAATCAGGATCCTTAACTGAACCTGCATGCCAATATGGATAGCCAAAGTGATCTCCAGCTTTGTCGGCAACATTAAGTTCGCAATCAGGGATGTCATCACCCATCATATCTCTTCCATTGTCGGTAAACCAAAGATTTCCAGTCTGAGGATCCCAGTCAAAACCAACTGTATTTCTCACGCCATGAGCGAATACTTCTGGCTGAGGGTTAGCACTTTTAACGTCTATTCTGGTTATTGAAGCGAAGACTTCATCTTCAGACTCACAGATGTTACACGGAGCGCCTACTGGTACATACAACATACCATCTGGTCCAAATGCGATGAATTTCCAGCCGTGATGTTTTTCTTCAGGATAGCCTTCAAAAATCACATCGAAAGAAGGGTTTCCCAGATTATTCTCGATATCTGAAAATCTTAAAATTCGATTTACCTCTGCGACATACAAGTTACCTTCTTTGAAGGCAACACCATTAGGCAAATTCAAATCACTGGCAAGAGTGTATCGCTTATCAGCAACTCCATCTGCATTTGTATCAACAACCGCATAAACTTTGTCCTCTTGTCTATTACCTACGAAAATGGTCCCATTGTCTGAAATAGCAAGTGATCTTGCATTTGGGACATCAGCTGCCCAAACATTTATTTCAAACCCTTCAGGAAGATTCAATTTGTCTAATTGAACATCAGGGGTAGCATTAGATATATCTGTCATGTTTGCTGCAGGGGCAGCAGTATCCATATCTACTTCTTTGGATTCTCCATTTTGACAAGCCGAGAAAATGATTCCTGCTCCTGCCAGAATCACCATTGATTTCAGATTCAAATATTTCATATCGATATAATTTGAGAGGTGAAGTTAGTGAATTCATATAATTCAGACATATGCATTTTATCAACGGGTTAATCTTTATTTTTGCGCCATGTTATCCATAAGTAACCTCTCTTATTTCATCGGTGGACGGCCTCTTTATGAAAATGCCAACCTTCATATCAAGCCAAAAGCAAAAATTGGT
>CAZLUY010000209.1:0-8449 GCA_964562785.1 uncultured Limnohabitans sp.
CTCTGTCATGATCCTGATGGACTTCAAGGCCTTCACCTTTTCATCACGAATCTCATCAGCTCCCGCATTGATCGGTGGTTCCATCACCAATAATGAAACGATCTGAAGCAGATGACTTTGGAACATATCTCTTAAAGCACCAGACTTATCGTAATAACCTCCACGTTTTTCCACCCCCACAGTCTCAGCATTGGTAATCTCCACATGATGGATATAATTTCTATTCCAAAGAGGCTCGAAAATACTATTGGAGAAACGAGTAACTAATAGATTTTGAACCGTCTCCTTACCGAGATAATGATCAATTCGGAAAACCTGAGACTCATGGAAATACTTGTGCAACCCACGATTCAGTGCTTTGGCTGATTCAAGATCATAGCCAAAAGGCTTCTCCACGATGATCCTTTTCCAGCCGTGCTTTTCTTTGGTCAATCCCTGATCGCTCAGGTTCTTTGCTATCGGCTCATACAAGCTTGGCGGGGTGGAGAGGTAGAAAATATAGTTCTCTTCAGTTCCGTGCTCTTCATTGAGTTCCTTGATTCGTTTTGCCAGATAATCATAGGAATCTGTGTAATTATCTCCCAGATCCTGATAGTAGATCTTATCACAAAACTCTTTTATAAAAGCCGATTCCTCATCTTTAATCTTGGACTCTAGATGCGCAGAGGCGGAAACCACTTTTTCACGGAATTCAATATCCGTCATAAAGCTTCTACTGGTGCCCAATACCACAAAGTTGTCAGGTAGGTGCTTCCCTTTGTAGAGGTTGTATAAGGCAGGGACCAGTTTTCGCGCCGTCAAATCGCCGGAGGCTCCGAAAATCACCAGCATCTGGTTACTTATTTTTTTCATAGAATTGAAATCGCTTCAACTAAACAAGCTTCGAGAATTCAGCCCCATCATTCCTTTTCTTCCCAATTCTCATAAAAGCTCAAAGGTAACTCTTATTTTTGGCTATCAGTTCGGCAAAAGTACTCCAAAAACGGAGATTAATTGGCTTTAATTTTTGATTGTATAGCCGACCATAAAAGATGAAAAAATGAAAAAAAGTTTTTATGACTTCGGATTAATTGGCCTTGGGGTCATGGGAAGAAATTTTATTCTTAATGTCGCTGATAATGGTTTTAAAGCCTTTGGCTATGATTTGGATCTGGAAAAGGTTCAAGCCCTAAAGGATGAAGGAGGAAATGAAGAGATTGTATCTGCCACAAATGAATTGAGTGATTTCATCTCCGGCCTTAGCGCTCCAAGGAAAATCATGCTTCTTGTCCCAGCAGGTAAAATCGTGGATAATGTAATAGAAGACCTTCTTCCTCATTTGGATAAGGGTGATATCATCATTGACGGAGGTAATTCATTTTTTACAGATACGGACAGAAGAGAAGCTTATCTCAGTGAAAAGGGAATTAACTTTTTTGGATCTGGGGTCTCTGGTGGTGCTAAAGGAGCGCGCCGTGGACCAAGTATTATGCCGGGCGGAAATCGAGAAGCTTATCAGCATGTAAAGCCAATTTTCGAGGCAGTTTCAGCCAAATACAAAGGAGAACCTTGCGTAGCCTATTTAGGACCTAAATCGGCTGGGAATTATGTGAAGATGGTGCATAATGGAATTGAATACGCCATGATGCAGCTTACTTCAGAAATCTATGACCTTCTAAAAAAAGGTGCGGGGCTGACTAATGCTGAACTGCATGATGTATTTGACTCCTGGAACAAGGGTAGATTACAATCCTTCCTTGTAGAGATCACAGCAGAGATTTTCCAACAGAAGGATGAACTCACAGATGCTGATCTGGTGGATATGATCCTTGATAAAGCCAAGCAGAAAGGCACCGGGAAATGGACCTCACAAAATGCTATGGACATGGGTATTCCTATCCCAACTATTGATGTGGCTGTAAGCATGCGAGAAATCTCAGCTCTTAAGGATGAAAGAGTAAAGGCCGAATCCATTTACCCGAAGTCAGAAATAACTCAGTCCTCAAAAGTAGAATTAATTGAGCAGGCAGAATCAGCTCTTTATTTTTCTTTTATCATGGCTTATGCACAAGGACTTCATCAGCTGGCTGATGCTTCCAAGGAATATGGCTATGATCTGGACCTTTCAGTTATTGCCAAGATTTGGAGAGCTGGATGTATTATTCGAGCGGGTTTGCTTGCAGATATATCAGATGCTTATACCGCACTTCCAGAATTAGACAACCTGATTCTATCACCTGTCTTTGTAGAAAAGGTTAATAGCACATTGGGCGCAACCAGAAGTTTGATGAATTTCGGCACCAATAATGGAATTCCATTGCCTGGTGTTGCCAATTCGCTCAATTACTTCCACGCCTATACATCAGGAAGGCTTCCATTAAATCTGATACAGGCACAAAGAGATCATTTCGGTTCTCATACCTATGAAAGAACTGATCGAGATGGAATTTTCCATACGGAGTGGGAGGAATAGAATTTGTTCGATCTAAAGGTGGAAGTCCAAAACACAAACAAATGGAAGATCCTTACTATCGGAGCTGTTGTCTTAACAGCTATACCAGTGTGGATTTACAAGTTGTGGATTGATGCTTTCAGTTTGGGATCAACTCAGGAAGAAAGAGTAGAAATTTTTGAAAGTCAGTTTCCTGAATTGCTCCAGGGTAACTCAGGCATAACGCTGATCAGCATAGGGTTTTGCGTAATAGCATCTCTGATTTGTACCTATGCTCTAAACAAGCTTAAAAAAGGCTGGAGAATCATGACTATTTTAGTACTAGTCATTAGCGGAGGACTGCTTTTCTTGAATATTTTTTCTTTGATGTAGGTATTGGAACCTAGGGTTGAAAATTCACTTCAACAGAAGACATTTTTTTGAATTATTGGATTGATAGGATTCCAAATCAATTGCCTATCAGCCATAATCTCACTATATAGTGAAGCGAAAATCCCCGAAGCAGTAGATTTTTCTAAATGATCAAAATCCAAAGACTTAATCTGGACAATTCATGGTTTCTTCAAATCAATGAGCTGAGACTCTTGATTGATCCCTGGCTTGAAGGAACAGAGGTAGATTTTTTCTCTTGGTTTAACACCCAATGGCATAGAACAAAACCAATTTCATTTGAGGATATTCCGGATTTTGATGCAGTTCTGATTACACAGAAATATCCCGACCACTTTCATAAAGACACCCTACAAAAACTACAGCCAAAAAAGGTAATTGCTCCAGCCAGCATCCAAAAGGCATTACAAAAGATTTTACCCGAGACCGAAATTTCTCCTTTAGGAAAAAGTCAGCCTGAGTTGGAATTCCTTGGAATAAAATTCACATTTCTACCAACCTCGAGGAAAATAGACCCCATCTACGATGCCTTTATGCTGGAGTCCGAGGGAGAACGTTTTTTCCTTGCTACTCATGGCTTTCACCCGAATGAGGAACAACTAGCATTTATGAAAAATGACAAACCATGCGAGGTTTTAATTACTCCTTTCAACGAGTATCAATTACCTGCAGTACTTGGCGGGACGGTATCCCCGGGAATGAGGAATGTGCAAGAACTAGTGGATATTTTAGAACCAAAGCATGTCTTTGCTACACATGATGAAGACAAGCATGCGACTGGCCTAGTTTCGAAATTCGCAAAAATTACCTGGGCCAAACCTGAAAATGAACTCAAGGAAATCCCATGGCTAGCAGACAGGTATCATAGCCTGGATCATTATAACCAAATCACTCTTTCATGAAGCTTAAAGCACTTATCGAAGTCAGCATCTATTACATTTTGATTGCAGCCTGTGGCTGGTACACATTTGAGTACTTCGAAGGAGAAAGTGGCATCTTGCGCTTCTTTTATGCGGACATAGCCATGACCGTTTTAACCTTTATCTTCTCCCTTATCAAGAAGAACAGCAGTATGTATGATGCATACTGGAGTATTGTTCCTTTTTATTTCATTCTAGCCTGGTATCAGGCATTCGGAGGAGCTGACTGGACCATTTATCATTGGGCAGCTGCCTTTGTGGTATCCTTTTGGTCCTGGAGATTGACATTCAATTGGGGAATTGGCTGGCCAGGATGGCATCATGAAGATTTTCGCTATGTGAATTTCAGAAATCAATTCAAGCAGTTTTTTCAACCCATTAACTTTCTGGGAATCCACCTTTTCCCAACCCTTATCGTCTTCCTAAGTATTCTGGGATTATTCTGGGTCTATGATTTAGGAGAACTACAATCTGCTCCAATTTTCTGGCTTGGCTTTGCCATTGGCAACATCGGGACTTTACTGGAAGTATTTGCAGATAAGGACCTTATCCGCTTCCGAAAGAGACCGAATCCTAAAAAGGAGGATTTACTTGAAACGGGGCTTTGGGCCCACATGCGCAATCCAAATTATTTGGGAGAGATCCTTTTCTGGTTCGGTTTATTGATAATGGGTTATGGTTTTGGAGCTCCTCTATGGATAGCAATCGGACCAGTTGGGATGCTTATTATGTTTGTTTTTGCCTCCATACCTATGAAGGAAAAGCAGATGATGAAAAAGAGACCGGAAGCATTTTTAGACTACAAGAGAAGAGTTCCAATGCTACTTCCCTTAGGAAGAAAAAAATAGCACATCCACCTTGCGTCGGGTCAAGTTACCACTCAACCCATCAGCATATCTTTTTGCGAGCAAAACTTCTATCTTAAAGCATGAAGTTTCGACGCCTCGGTAAAACTGATTTACAGGTATCCATTCTTGGATTTGGAGCTTCTCCAATGGGGAATGTTTTTGACTCAGTTGACGAAAAAACAGCAATCTCATCTGTCCATCAAGCCATTGATCATGGTATCAACTTCTTTGATGTTGCACCTTTCTATGGGCTTACCCTAGCTGAAAAAAGACTCGGTAAAGCTTTACAGGGTCACCGTGAAAATGTAATCCTCGCCAGCAAATGCGGTAGATATGATTTGGATGATTTTGACTTTTCCAGAGAAAGAGTCTTCAGCAGTATCGATGAATCCTTAAGTAGATTACAGACAGACTATCTGGATCTATATCAGCTACATGATATAGAGTTTGTGGATAAATCTATCATTCTCGAAGAGGCAATCCCGGCTTTGCTCGAGGTTAAGAAATCCGGAAAAGCAAGATTCGTGGGAATCACCGGACTTCCGGTTCGTTACCTCGCTCAAATCGCAAAAGAGGTGGAGATCGACACCATCCTTTCATGGGGGCATTATAATCTCCTGGAAGATGAGATCAATGATGAATTAGTCCATCTCTCGAAAGAAAAGGATTTGGGTTTGATGAATGCTGCTCCATTACTTCAAAGAGTTTTGTCATCGGTAGAAATTCCGGAATGGCATAGATCGCCTGATGAAGTGAAAGCACTTCAGCCAGAAATAATCAGGCTATGTGAGCAATTTGGATTTGAATTGAGTCAAGTAGCACTGCACTTTGCCATACAACATCAGGATATTTCCACCACCATCATCGGAATGAGTACTCCTGAAATGGTACAGACGAATCTTAAGGCCATGGAAATTAATCCGCCTTCGGAATTGATGTCAAAATTAGAAGAGCTAATTGCTCCAGTGAAAAATAGAATGTGGTTTGAAGGGAAAGCCGAAAACAATATTTAAGCCTTAACACATGAAAGCCTTAGTCCTTACCGCGATTGGTACCAGTGAAGTACAAGAAATATCAAAACCAGGCCCAAAACCTGGTGAAATCCTACTAAGGATCAATCAAATTGGCTTTTGCGGAGGAGATTTAAATTCCTATAAGGGCTTATTCCCTCTTCAGGAATACCCAAATATTTTGGGACATGAAGTAGGTGGTACCGTAGTGGAGATTGGAGAGAATGTTCCAGACCATATCAGGGTTGGATTAAAAGGAACAGTTTATCCATATCTGGCATGTGGCAAGTGCAAGGCATGCCTTAAAGGCAGACCTAATTCTTGTAAATACAATAAAACTATGGGGGTTCGCCGTCCCGGTGCTATGACTGAATATATCGCATTGCCTTGGGAGGACTTTTTCCCGTCAGAGCATTTGAGCACCCGTGAATTAGCCTTGGCAGAGCCACTAACCGTTGGTTTTCATGCGATTGATCGTGGCCGCGTGGAAAAGGAAGAAACAGTAGTGGTGATTGGCTGTGGAATTGTGGGACTAGGAGCTGTAGCTGGAGGAGTAGAACGAGGGGCACATGTAATTGCTGTTGATCTGGATCCTTCTAAACTGAGAATCGCGACAAAAATTGGAGCAAAAGCTGTGATCAATCCTTCCGAAGATGACCTGCATAAATCCCTTCAGCAATTGACCGAAGGTCATGGCCCGGATGTAATTGTGGAAGCCGTAGGTCGAACCGAAACTTACCAGTCAGCAATAGAAGAAGTGAGCTTCACAGGAAGGGTGGTTTGTATTGGCTATGCAAAGAATGATATCTCCTTTAACACCTCCCTTTTTGTGCAAAAAGAAATTGAGATTCTTGGTTCCAGGAATTGTGTTGGGCGAAAAGACTTTCCTGAAGTGATTTCTTATTTGGAATCAGGAAAATTCCCCGTGGATGAGGTAATTAGTAAGGTTGTAAGAATCGATGAAGGACCTAAGACCCTTGAAAGCTGGGCTAAAGATGCCAGTGGAATAATTAAAATTATGCTTGACTTCGACTAAAAATGTTATGATAAAATCTGCTGCTACCGTCGCTCTTGTACCTCAAATCAAAGTTGGTCCCTGGATCTATTGGAAGAAACTTGAACCAGCCATGAGCCATGCCGCTGAGCTTGGGTTTGATGGAATAGAATTATTCACTCCATCACCTGATAGTATGGAGCTTGAATATTTGAAAAAGCTTCTTGACAAATATTCGCTTGAGTTGGCAGCAGTAGGTACAGGTGCCGGAAAAGTACTCCATGGATTAACCCTAACTGATCCTGACCCAAGCATTCGTAAAAAGGCCATCAGCTTTATCAAAGGAATGATTGCATTTGGTGGAGCCTTTGGAGCCCCGGCTATTATCGGGTCAATGCAGGGAAATGCTCTACCCGGTGAAAACAGGGAAAGAAGCATCGCTTGGCTTCGAGATTCGCTTGATGAGTTGGGAGAATATGCTGCCGATAAGGGCTCCTTCCTTCTTTATGAGCCCCTGAATAGATACGAAACCAATTTGATCAATACCCTCGATAATGCTTCTGAACTTCTCGGCAAGCTCAAGTCGTCCAATGTCAAGATTCTAGCAGATCTATTCCATATGAACATTGAGGAAGAAAATCTCGCGAGTAGCCTGGATAGAAACATGGGTAATGTTGGCCATATCCATCTTGCAGACAGCAACAGAAGACCAATGGGTCTTGGTCATACAGAGATGGGACCGATCTCAGTTTCCATTAAATCTTCAGGGTACAAAGGCTTTATCTCCGCCGAAGCTTTCCCCTATCCAGATCCGGAATCAGCAGCCCAGCAAACCATCAACTCATTCAAAGAATTTTTCTCTTAGTCTCCTATGAAAAGATTTTGCCTAGCCCTTGATTTAATCGATGACAAAGAATCCATCAAAAAGTATGAAGAGCACCATGCTCCAGGAAATGCCTGGCCGGAAGTCGTCGCTCATGACAAAGCATGTGGAGTTTTATCAATTGAGATTTTTCGAGCCGGCGATCGCATGTTTATGATCCTGGAAACTGAGGATGATTTCACCTTTGAAGAGAAAGCCAAAAAGGATGCTGAAAACCCTGTGATTCAAAAATGGGAAGACCTGATGTGGACTTTTCAGAAACCTCTGCCCTGGGCTAAACCTGGTCAGAAATGGATTCTAATGGATCAAATTTTCAAATCTGACTACTAAGCCTATGAAGAATTACATATATCTATTCGCCGTACTTATTCTCTTTGGATGTGCCGAGCAAGGCAGCGAAGAAAAAGCGCTTCCAAAAATTGCCATCGCTGGATTGGCTATTGAGTCCTCCACTTTCTCTCCTGCCCTAACGGATGAATTGGCATTTAAAGCAAGGCGAGGAGATGAAATCTTCAACTACTATCCCTGGATGTCGCCTGACTCGGCTTACAGGTCTGCCGCCACTTGGTATCCAACATTAAGAGCCCATGCAATACCTGGTGGTGCGGTGAAGCGAGAGGTATATGAAAAACTAGTGAATGAAACTCTGGATCGTCTTCGCGAAAACTTACCCTATGACGGCTTATTCTTCGATATCCACGGTGCCATGAGCGTAGTTGGATTGGATGATCCTGAAGGAGATTTTATTACTCGTGTTCGAGAAGTTGTGGGTTATGAGACCTTGATTTCCACATCAATGGATTTACATGGTAATGTTTCTAAAGTTCTAGCTGAGAATTCAGACCTAATCACCTGTTACCGAATGGCTCCTCATGAGGATGCATTAGAGTCAAAAAAGCGAGCGGTGACAAATCTTTTGGATCGCTTAGCATCCGGTAAAGGTAAGCCTAAGTACAAAGCCTGGATTCCTGTG
>CAZLUY010000210.1:0-10404 GCA_964562785.1 uncultured Limnohabitans sp.
GGTTTGAGTAGATCAATTTCATCATCTGCCCAAAGGATATGGAATTTTTGAGACATTTCGCTTTCTAATTCTTTTGAAATAATAGTTACTTTTGAAGGTAATCAAATAAGGCCTCCTTGAAAAGCCATAAAATTTTAAATGACCCGGTCTATGGTTTCATTACCATTCCGAGCGAGTTAATTTTTAGAATAATTGACCACCCGTTTTTTCAGAGGCTACGAAGGATAAAACAGCTAGGTTTAACTGATTACGTTTACCCGGGAGCGCTTCACACTAGATTCCATCATGCCATTGGTGCTATGCACCTCATGAGTAACACGCTTGATCAACTCCGGAATAAAGGCACAGAGATTTCTGACAAAGAGTATGAGGCTGCCCTTATTGCCATTTTATTGCATGATATCGGCCATGGTCCTTTTTCACATGCATTGGAATTTAGCATTCTAAAGGAGGTTCCACATGAGACACTTTCGGTTCTTGCCATTGAATATTTGAATAGGCAGTTTGATGGACAGCTCGACCTAGCTTTAAGAATCTTTAAGAATGAATACGAAAGAAAGTTCTTCAATCAGCTTGTCTCAAGCCAGCTTGACATAGATCGTTTAGATTATCTTCAACGTGATTGTTTTTTCACCGGAGTATCTGAAGGAACCATTGGAGCTGATCGAATTATCAAGATGATGGCGGTAAAAAATGATCAGGTTGTCATAGAAGAAAAAGGCCTTTATTCTATTGAGAATTTTCTATCGGCCAGACGGCTTATGTATTGGCAGGTCTATTTGCATAAGACTACAGTAAGTGCTGAAAAAATGCTGATCAACCTAATCCAGAGGGCCAAAGATCTAGCATCTCAAGGGGCCAGCCTCAACATTACTTCTAATTTCAACTTTCTTCTACAGAACGAACTCAGAGTAGCTGATTTCGAAAAGGATGAAAGCCTAATCGCAAAGTTTTTTGAGCTTGACGATTTTGATATCTGGGGAGCAGTAAAGCATTGGAAAGAAGATGAGGATTACGTTTTAAGGAGCATATCCAATATGTTTCTGGATCGTAAGCTTTTCAAAATCAAATTGACAAGTGAAACAATCAGCGAAGAGTACATCCAGGAAAAACGCGAGAAAATGAAAAAGGGGCTAGATCTTAAGGATGATCAGCTTGACTACTTTTTTTCTACTGGAACGGTGAGTAACTATGGTTATCTTGCTAAGGACAGAATCAATATTTTGACAAAAAAAGGAACTGTTATTGACGTGGCCAAAGCTGCGGATCTTCCGAACATTCGGGTAATGAGTAAAATTGTCAAAAAGAACTACGTTTGTTACGCGCGAAACTTTAACTGAATCAGATAATATCAATGGAATTTTCTTTAGGTCAAGTGGCCTCCATCCTTGGAGGGACAGTGGAAGGAGATGAAAACCTTAAAGTATTTAGGTTGGATAAAATCCAGGAAGGAAAAGCAGGTGGAATCAGTTTCCTCTCAAATGAAAAGTATAGTCCTCACCTATATGAGACAGAAGCTACCGCTGTAATTATCAATCAGGATTTTCAATTAACAGGGGAGCATAAAACTAATCTCATCAGAGTTAAGGATGCTTATCTGGCATTTACAATGCTATTAGAGGCTTATGATCAGATGAAGAAAAGCCAGTTGACTGGTGTTGAGGAGCCTAGCTATGCTGATTCAAGCAGCACATTCGGAGATAATATTTATCGTGGTGCATTCTCCTATGTTGGGAAGAATTGTGAAATTGGTTCTGGTGTAAAAATTCACCCTCAGGCCTATGTAGGAAACAATGTCAAGATCGGCGATAATTGCATCCTTCATGCTGGAGCCAGGGTAATGGATGACTGCGTGATTGGAAATGAGTGCCACATACACCCAGGGGCAGTGATCGGCTCGGATGGGTTCGGATTCGCCCCTCAAGAAGATGGACAGTACAAAGCAATTCCTCAAATTGGTAATGTGGTCCTTGAGGACAGAGTGAGCATTGGTTCCAATACTACCGTGGACTGTGCGACTATGGGTTCAACTATAATTAAGGCTGGAGTTAAAATTGACAATCAGGTCCAGATCGCACATAATGTCGTCATAGGTGAAAACACGGTGGTTGCTGCTCAGGCAGGAATTTCTGGTTCTACAGAACTCGGTAAAAACTGTGTTGTGGCAGGAAAGGCAGGGATTATTGGTCACTTGAAAATTGCAGACAGAACCACAATTGGCGCGAACACTGGGGTCAGCAAATCCATCTCCAAACCTGGTCAGACCATCTTAGGATATATGGCAATGGAAATAAAAGATTTCTTGAAGTCCTACGCATTCTTCAAGAGACTGGGACACATGGATGAAAGGATTAAAGAACTAGAAAAAAAAGCGTAAATTTGTGGGCGATTTTAAAACTTATCACCTGGAGATATTTGACTATCTGCTAAAGAAATGACCCGCAATGAAAGTTAAACAGCACACCATAAAAAAACAGGTTGAGTTATCTGGCGTTGGGCTTCACACTGGAGTGATCTCAAACATGACTTTCCTACCTGCCCCACCTAATCACGGATTCAAATTCCAAAGAATTGACCTTGAAGGTAGACCAACCGTAGATGCAGATTGCGATTTAGTTGTGGATGTATCAAGAGGAACCACTCTTGAGCAAAATGGTGCTAGAGTATATACCGTTGAGCATGTTCTGGCTGCTTTAGTCGGATTGGAAATTGATAATGTCTTGATTCAGCTTGACGGTCCTGAACCACCAATTATGGATGGTTCATCCATCCAATTTATTGAGGTATTAGAAGAGGCGGGTCTTGAGGAGCAGAATGCTTTAAGAAGATTCTTCGAAGTTCAGGAAAGCATCCAATATAAAGATTCGTCTAGGGAGGTGGAAATGGTTGCACTTCCAACGGATAATTACAGAGTCACTGTAATGGTTGACTACAACTCACCTGTTTTAGGAAGTCAGCATGCCTCGATTACAGATATCAATCAGTTTAAGCAGGAGATCGCGTCTTGTCGTACTTTCTGTTTCCTCCACGAGTTGGAAATGCTATACAACTCCAACCTGATTAAAGGAGGAGACTTGAACAATGCAATTGTAGTGGTAGATCGTGTTGTCGAGGAGAAGGAATTGGCTCATCTAGCCAAAATGTTCAACAAACAAAAAGTTGAGGTCAAGAAAGAGGGAATACTGAATAATGTTGATCTCAGATACAGAAATGAACCAGCACGACATAAACTACTTGATGTGGTTGGTGATTTGGCTTTAGTCGGAAGACCAATGAAGGCTCAGATTATGGCTGCGAGACCAGGCCATGCCGCCAATGTGGCATTCGCAAAGAAATTGAAGAGAGCAATGGAAAAGTCCAGCTCATCTCATATCCCTCACTATGATCCAAAGCTGCCACCGGTAATGGACATCAATCAAATCAGCAACATTCTTCCTCATAGATATCCTTTCCAGCTTTTGGATAAGGTGATTTATCTTGATGAAAAGCTTGTTGCAGGTGTGAAAAACGTCACCATGAATGAGCCATTCTTCATGGGACACTTCCCAGGAAACCCTGTAATGCCAGGAGTACTTCAGGTAGAAGCTATGGCACAAACAGGAGGCATCCTTGTACTGAGCACAGTGGATGATCCTGAGAATTACTGGACATACTTCCTAGGCATCGAAAGTTGCAAATTCAGGAAGATGGTGTTCCCAGGTGACACACTTATTTTTAAATGTGAACTTCTAGCTCCAATCCGTCGAGGAATTGCTAAAATGCGCGGTGAGGCCTATGTTGGCAACACTCTTGTTTGCGAAGCAGTTATGACAGCTAGTATAACCAGAAAAGAATCATGATTCACGAAATGGCCTCTGTGGACCCAACCGCCAAGTTGGGTAAAAATGTCACAGTCGATCCTTTTACCATGATCCATGAAGATGTGGTCATAGGTGACAATTCTTGGATTGGTCCTAACGTGACCATATTCCCTGGTGCCAAAATTGGCAAAAACTGTAAAATCTTCCCAGGCAGTGTAATCGCTGGAATCCCACAAGATTTAAAGTTCAAAGGAGAAGAGTCTACGGTCGTTATCGGGGACAATACCACTATCAGAGAATGTGTAACCATCAGCCGTGGAACAGTTGATAAGCAGACTACCGTAATCGGTAGCGGTTGTTTATTAATGGCATATGTCCACGTCGCTCACGACTGTGTAATTGGAAGTCATGTGATTGTGGCAAATTCTGTACAAATCGCGGGACACGTATCCATTGACGATTGGGCAATTATTGGAGGTTCCAGTGCTGTTCATCAATTCGTAAAAATCGGAATGCATTCCATGATTTCTGGAGGATCATTGGTTAGAAAAGACGTTCCTCCCTTTACCAAAGCAGCTAGAGAACCCCTATCCTATGCTGGTGTTAATAGCCTTGGTCTTCGTAGAAGAGGATTCTCAAGCGAGACTATTTCTCACGTACAGGAGGTATACAGGTACCTTTTCCTGAACAGCATGAACAATAGTAAAGCATTGGAGGAAATCGAAGTAAACCTTCCTGCCACCAAGGAAAGAGATGAGATCCTGAATTTCATCAGATCCTCTGAGCGTGGCGTCATGAAAGGGTACATCAACTAATATATGTTCTCCCTACAGGCCGAAGAAATCTCCAAAAGGTTTCAATACGAATGGGTTTTTAGGAATATCTCCTTAAACCTGAACCTTGGAGAGAGTCTTGCCATCACTGGAGGGAACGGATCTGGGAAATCAACTCTCATAAAATGCCTGAGTGGTGCCATACCATTGACCTCTGGGAAATTAGAATTCTCAAACGACGGTCAAATCATTAGCGAAGATGATTGGCATAAACACCTGGTCATCAGTGCTCCATACCTCGAAGTACCTGAGGAATTCAGCCTTACCGAATTGTTCGATTTCCACTTCAAATTCAAAAATCCTTACAGAGGACTACTGATTGAGGATATTATTCAAAAGATTTATTTGACTGAACACAAGGACAAACAAATCTCTCAATTCTCATCTGGAATGAAACAACGTGTGAAGCTTGCTCTAGCTGTTTTTTCAGATGTACCCATTGTGTTTCTTGATGAGCCCACCTCCAATCTTGACAAGAAGGGAATCAAATGGTATCAAAATATCGTATCAGAGTATTTGAATGATCGAATTACCTTCGTCGCGACAAATGAGGAAAGGGAGTACGACTTCTGTAAACAAATCCTAAATCTGGAAGATTATAAGTAATCTATCCCTTTGAACTTAGCCCCTATTAATTAATTTTACGGCATATTAATACATTTATGAGATCAGTAATAATTAGACTATTTACCCTTGTTCTAGTTGCCAGTTGGATGTCAGCATGTGGCGGAGATGATCCTACACCTCCACCACCTCAGAAGACACCAGAGGAGATTGCAGTTGAAAAACTTACCGGTGAAAACGGCTCGCAAACTTGGGGTATTCAAGGAGGAGGATCTGTGACGAGAGATGGAAGAACTGTTACCGATCTCTATCAGGATTTTAGATTGGTATTGAATTCTACTTCAGGTAGAACTTACACCTCTGCAAACAACAACGATTTGTTTGATAACAGTGGAAATTGGGCCTTTACAGATGGCACATTCACCAAATTTGAGTTGAGCGGAACTAAGCCTGCTGCAGGCAGAGAAATTACTTTCACGCAAACAGATGACAACCTCAGATTAGATTTTACGATTCCAGCCCCAGGGGCTAGAATAGGAAGCACCTTTGCGATAGCGGGAAGCTATACTTTCAACTTGAAAAAGAACTAGACATAATTCTTAATGAAGAAAAAAGGAGCCTTTTGGCTCCTTTTTTTATTTCAGTTTCACGAGAGTCACTCCAGCTCCACCCCTGTCAGCATGCTCATCTTCCATATGCGTCACAGTGGACATACTTCTTAACAAGTTCCTTGTAATATCCCGGAGAATACCGTTTCCTTTTCCATGTACGATCCTCAAATCTCGGACACCATACATATGACCTTTATCTACAAAGTTCTCTATTAAGGAAATAACCTCTTCACTGCGCTTACCTCGAAGATCAAGGTTAGGTGAAAAATCTGCTATGGAAAGACTTGTTCCCAGACCTTTCCCGCTGGAGATATTCTTCTTCTCTCGCTTCACTTCGGTCTTTGAAATCCTCTCCAACCTATTGAGCTTTACCTTGGATTTTAAATCACCAATGGATACATCAGCCTCTTTCTGACTCACCGAAATCACCTCGCCTATGGTTACGCTATTTTTGATTCGAACCCAATCTCCAATCTTTATCTCACCGGGCAGAACCTTGACTTTAGGTTCTTTCTTTTCAGTCTTTACAGGTTTCACTGTGGATTTAAATTGCTCTAGCTCCTGCCTAACCCGCTTGGTCTTTTCTTTATCAGCCTTTTGCTCCTTGATTTCCCTTATGGTCTTTTCAATTCGCCTATTCGCCTGATCCAATAATTGCTTGGCCTCTTGTTTTGCTTCCTGAATTAACCTCTTTTTGGTGCTTTCAAGAGTCTCCTTCAAGTCGTTATACTCCTTTAATCTTGTCTTTAGAAGTTTATCCTTGGCAGTTACTTCCTTCAGAAGTTTTGCATACTGATTCTTCTCATTTTCAACCTGGGTCAAAAGACGATCATATTGGACTCGCTTATCTCCGATTTTATCCTTGGCTTCTTTTAGAATCTCTTTTCTGATACCAATCTTAGAAGCAATCTCCAAGGCAAAGGAAGATCCCGGTTTGCCGATGTCCAATTGGTACATCGGTTCCAATTTTTTTACGTCATAGCGCATGGCGCCATTCACCATACCGGGATGTTTATCCGCTACCTGTTTCAAATTTCCGTAGTGCGTGGTCATCACACCAAAAGCTCCAGATTGGTTGAGTGATAGCAGGATTGATTCCGCTATGGCTCCACCAAATTGCGGCTCGGTTCCAGTTCCGAATTCGTCTATAAAGAGGATTGTTTTCTTGTCGGAAAAATTGGTGAAGTGCTTCATGCTCATCAAATGTGAGCTATAGGTACTAAGATCATTCTCCAGATTTTGCTCATCACCTATATCAATGAAGAAATTGGTGAAAAGGCAACTCTTGGAATCAGGGTGCACTGGAATCATCATCCCGCACTGAAGCATGTATTGAAGCAGTGCAACAGTTTTTAGGGACACAGACTTACCTCCTGCGTTAGGTCCCGAGATCACCAACAGGCGCTTATTTCCTTCTAATTCAATGTCAAGAGGAATTATGGCCTTCCCTTGAGATTTAAGTGCCAATTCAAGAATTGGATGCCTTGCCTTAAAGAACCTGACTTGCCGGGTTCTCATAAGTTCAGGTCTGCTACCCTCAGTACTAATGGCAAACTTGGCCTTTGCTCTGATAAAATCTACTAATCCAAGATAATTTGTCGCCTTTCTCAGCGAGGGAATTGCGGGTCTTAATTGGTCGGTGAGCTCGGTGAGAATTCGAATAATTTCCCGACGCTCCATATACTCAAGATCCCTGATTTCATTATTGATATCGAGGGCTTCTTCAGGCTCCATAAATACTGTTTGCCCTGTAGCAGATTCATCATGAATGAAGCCTCTGAGCTTCCGTTTATTTTCAGCCGCCACCGGAATTACAAGGCGACCAGACCGGACAGTAATTGCTGAATCTTCAGGGGTCAAACCTTTGGCTCTTGCCTCCTTGTAGACTCGCTCCATCACCTTTCTCAACCTTCCCTCTTCGTAGATGATTTGATTTCTAATCAATTGAAGCTCTCTTGAGGCATTACTCTTGAGTTTTCCTTTATCATCGATAACAGCATCGAGACTTTTCAAAAGTTTCATATCTAGGTCAAGAAGAAGACCTAGCAAATCAGAAAGAACCGGATATTCTTCCTGGTATTTTTGAAAGAAAGTAATACAACCTCGAAGGGTATTAAGTGACAGTTTTATTTCATAAAACTCTTCTTCATCGAGATACGAGCCATCAATTTTAGCCTTTTCAAGGTAAGGGTTGAGATCGGTGAAATTTGAATTCGGAAAGTTTTCACCACTCAGCAAAATTCTGGTGAATTCCTGAGTCTGATCGAGAAGCTTGTTCACCAATTTGAAATCTGACGAAAAGACCATTCTATCTACATACTGCTGGCCTAAAGCTGAGGTGCAAAGCTCTTTGAGTTGAGCTTTGATCTTGACAAAATTGATCTTCTGTTCTATCGAACGAGGGTATATCATTTTTTAGCTCTTTCGCTTTCTCTTACCGTTTGTTTCATTGATAACGAATCTACTACACGGGCATAGAGATAATCCATTACCGGTGGATCTTGCAAATAGTACAACAAACTATGAGTGAAAACCGAATCGGTCACTCCATGTTTAGAAAAAACGTCCATTTCCAAAAGATTATAAACTACTTTGGATGAGTCATAATCAATGGGTAATGAACTTGCGATTCCTTCGCTTATATGAATATCAATAAGGATGGATACCATCTGGTCATAGTTCAGCACATAGGCTGGTTTTTCCTCTTCCTCACAGGAAGTGGTTAGAAATAAAATTGCCAGTATGGCTAACCATTTTTTCACAGCGTCAAAATTAGGCTTTTTTAACTGAAATTCTCTTGACCATCCCTATAAGGAGAATTTTAAAATTGATATGCTCTCTTTAACTTAGGCGGTCAAATTCAAACCTGAATGAACCAACTATTCAGCAAGCTTAGAAAGTACGAAATCATGATCCGGAAAGTGGCAAATAGCCACTTACAGGGAGATTATCAGTCCTTGTTTAAAGGTGCCGGTCTTGAATTTGATGACCTGAGACCTTACCAATATGGCGATGATATACGAACCATTGAATGGAAGGTTTCTGCCAAAGGTCATGGCACTTTTGTGAAAACATTCAGAGAGGATAAAGACCAGTGCGTTTACTTTCTTTTGGACATCAGTGGGAGTCAGGATATTGGAGAGGATGGTAAGAAAAAGATCGACCAAGGAAAGGTTATCACTGGAGTACTGACCTTAGCCGCTGTCTTCGAAGGAAGTCAAGTAGGATTGATCAGCTATTCGGATCAGAAAGAGACTCTCATTTTCCCAGGCAAGGGCATGAAGCAAGCTGTTAAAATGATTCGAGGAATCTTCGACCATAAAAATAAGTCGCTGAAAACTGATCTGAACTCCATGTTCACATTTACATTGAATTTGGTAAAAAAGAGAAGCATCATCATAGTGATCTCCGACTTCATAGACGAAGGTTATGAAAGAACTTTTAAGGCTTTAGCTGATAAGCACGACTTGGTAGCTGTTCAGCTAACTGACCCTAGAGAATCTGCTTTACCTTCTCTGGGAATAATTCCAGTTTATGATAAAGAGCAGGGGAAAACGACTTGGGTGAATACTGCCTTTGGAGCATTTTCAAAGAAGATCACGGAGACCTTTACGACTGAAAGAGACTATCTTAAAAACATCTGCAAGAAGAATCAAATCAACTACCTGAGTATAGATACGACTCAGGACATCGTTCTTCCTCTCATTGAGTTATTCAAACTCCGAAACAAAAGCATGAAGCGTGGCTAAATCTATCCTAGTTTCCTTTCTGCTTTTTCTTTCCGTTCCCAGCTTTGCCCAACAGGTAAAAGTCAATGGATATTTCCTCAAGGATTCAGCGATGCTTGGCGAGCGTGTTGGATATGTTCTTAAGGCGGAGTATCCAGAAGATTACCAAATGCTATTTCCTGACAGCAGCTATGTCTATGGAGATCAGGTTCTCTTGGAGAAACAGACCTTCGTGACTTCCACGAACGAAGGAACTACCTTGGACAGTGCGGTGTATTTTATGTCTAATTTTTCCTTGGACCCAAGCATTTATGTAGCGCTTCCTGTCTATGAAATTTTGCCCTATGACAGTATCCCGCATTTTCCTCTGGAAGCTGAATTAAAATTAAAACTCACTCTGGATAGCATTCCAGAAGAGCTTCAATTCAAGGAAAATAATGTTTATCAGCCTCTGGAAAAGGAGACAAACTGGGTCATGATTGGCCTCTGGTCAGGCTTGGGAATATTCTTACTAATTCTTGGTTACATATTCTTCGCGAAACCGATCAAACGGTTCTTACATCAGAGAAGTGAAAAAAGCCGGTGGAAGAGGTTTGAGAGAATGTGGGAAATTCAGACAGAAAGGTTGTCCAAGGAACCAAGTATTGATTTGGCTGATGAAATCGTGGGACAATGGAAAGCCTACATGGAGCATTTGACCGCTCTTCCTTATCAAGAATGGACATCTAGCGAAATATCAGAGACACTTGACGATGAGAAGGTTTTTGAGGCCTTGCGTGCAATAGACGTAATAATCTATGCAGGGCACAGTGCTGAGAGTAAAGAGGCGACTGAATATTTATTATCAGTGACAAGGCAAGCGTTTGAA
>CAZLUY010000211.1:0-2164 GCA_964562785.1 uncultured Limnohabitans sp.
GAGCATGTAAGGAATGGCTAAATGAAATCGAAATAAATATTCCTACATAGCCCATTCCAAGAGGAAATGCTAATGCATAAGCCAAAGGAATTTCAATAAACCAAAGGACTCCAATGTTTATCCAAGCAGGGGTCTTAGTATCACCTGCTCCATTGAAAGCCTGGGTAAGTACCATTCCAACCGCGAAGAAAACGTAGCCTAAAACAATGATCCATAATCCTTGGGCAGCAACATCTCTAACTTCAGGAATATCTGTAAAGAATCCTGCTAACTCGTCGGCAAAAAGAAGGTACAAGCCGGTAACAGATGCCAAAAATATCACCGTATACCTAACTGTTAACCATACCGCCTCTTCTGCCCTTTCAGGCTTTTTTGCACCCAAATTTTGTCCTACCAAAGTAGCTGCTGCTCCCGAAAGACCCCAAGCAGGAAGAATCGTAAAAATCAATATCCGGAAAGCAATGGTGTAACCCGCCAAAGAGGCTGATCCGAACTCTGCATTCATTCTGGTCAGCGCAATCCATGATACAGAATCTATTAAAAACTGACCCATTCCGCCTACAGCGATATCCATAATTTTCCTGATGGTTCCCCACTTCACGATCAAATCTTCCTTCAGGATTCTAAGCTTATTGGAAGTTCCAAACAGATGATAGAGCTGATACAAAACTCCTATGCCTCTACCAGTCGTGGTAGCGATCGCTGCGCCCTCCAGTCCATAGCCAGTAAATGAGCCTATTCCAAAGATCAATAAAAGATCAAGGACGATATTCAAGCCATTTGCTATCCATAAAGAGCGCATAGCATGATGAGGTTGTCCAGCACCTCTAAATGCTCCATTAATTAGAAAAAGAAGCATTATGGCAGTGTTCCCAGCAAAGATGATCTTAGAGTATAAGACCCCTGATTGAACTACTGATTCTTCCGCTCCCATAAGGCGGAGAATATCTGCTGCGAAAAACCATCCTAAAAGCCCGAGTAGGATTGAAACTGTACCTCCTACGAGTAGAAGTTGAAAAGTAGCTGAGCCAGCTTCTCTGTATTTCTTTTCCCCTACTCTTCTTGAAATAAGTGCGGTGGCAGCCATACTTATCCCAAAACCTATAGCATAAACCAAGACAATCACAGACTCAGTCAACCCTACAGTGGCAATGGCGTCTTCACCCAGCTTGGCAACAAAGAAGATATCCACGACAGCAAACAAGGATTCCATCATCATCTCCAGGATCATGGGAATCGCCAATACCACAATGGCTGTTTTTAGAGAAAGGTTGGTGTAATCCTGCTCCTTTCCCTTAATCGCATCTTTAATTAATTGCCAGGTCATGGGGTAGCTAAAAAGCTATTGGGTTAAAGCTCACAAAGATGCTGAATTTTCAAGACCCAACCACATCAAGGTTGACCGAACTATTTCAGAGGAATCTCAATCGAGCCAAAGACCTCTCCTCCTTCTCCCTTAATCTCAAATTTCATCAGGTTCTCAACCCAATCAACAGTCGCAAGGCCATAGTTAAGTTTGGCAATAATTTCTCCCTGACGGTAATCATTTGGTTCTTCTCCCACGGTTGACCAGGTATGAGTCAGTCCGCTTGAGGTGATTTCATAAAGACCTCCTGGGAACCTAGAATCTTCAAGTTTCATCAATTCGGCAATATGCCTATCTCCGCTTAGGAGGATTGGATTCCGAACATTGGTTTTTACCAATAAGTCAAGGAGTCTGTCCCTTTCATTTGGGAAATTAGCCCATTTCTCATAGGCATGCTGTGTGGGCAAAACTTGAATTCCACTACCAATAAGAGTGATTTTAGCTTTGGGATCCATCAATTCCTTCTCTAGCCAATTCCATTGATCCTCTCCCAGGAGTTGTCCCTCCTCATTGGGCTGATAAACCCGATCGATCCTTTGTAAGGTATCCCTGAAGTACCTTGCATCTAAAAGAATCAGTTTGACCAAATTCTCACCTTCACCAAGAATATGACTCGAGTATGCTCCCTCTCTACTTCTTTCGGGAGCATCCGAAGGAACATCAAGAAAATCTAAAAGGATCTGCTGAGACTCCCTTTTAAAAGCATAATCCTTACCACCATCGTTGACTCCGTAATCGTGATCATCCCATATTCCAAAAATCGATACTTGAGATTTTAATTTTACATAAGAAGGAATT
>CAZLUY010000212.1:0-3015 GCA_964562785.1 uncultured Limnohabitans sp.
CTTCATCCATGCATTGGCAATTTTTTCAGCTTTTTCAGGCATACCGATATGTACCAACATCATGATGGCGCCATTCAATAGACCAGATGGGTTAGCTATTCCTAGCCCTGAAATATCTGGAGCAGAACCGTGGATTGCTTCAAACATAGCTACTTCAGCACCCACATTGGCAGATCCACCTAGACCGACAGAACCAGTTACCTGGGCAGCAATATCAGAAATAATATCTCCATAAAGGTTTAGCGTTACCACGACATCAAATGTCTCTGGTCTCTCTGCGATCAAGGCACTACCGATATCGATGATCTTATGATCATTCTCAATTTCTGGATACTCCTTAGCGATCTCATCGAACTTCTTATGGAAAAGACCATCAGCAAGCTTCATGATATTATCCTTGGTCATACAAGTCACACGCTTACGACCATTCTTCTTTGCAAATTCGAAGGCATAACGGATAATTTTCTCAGAACCTGGCTCAGAAATCAATTTCAAAGTCTGGTAAACTTCATCAGTCTGTCTGTGCTCGATACCAGCATAAAGGTCTTCCTCGTTCTCACGAATGATCACCATGTCAGTCGCTGGAAAGTGTGTCTTCACAAAAGGAGAGAATGCCTTACAAGGTCTCACATTGGCATAAAGCCCGAAAGACTTCCTGGTAGTTACATTAAGTGACTTAAATCCTCCACCCTGCGGAGTAGTGATAGGTGATTTCAAAAACACCTTAGTCTCCCTAAGTGAATCAATAGATTTGGGCTCCATACCCGAGCTGATTCCCTTTAGATAAACTTTTTCACCGATCTCGATAACGTCATATTCCAGGTCTGCACCAGCTGCGTCAAGGATCCTCAACGTGGCCTTCATGATCTCTGGCCCGATACCGTCACCGTAGGCGACCGTTATTTTTCTTTTGGAAGACATATAAGTAGAAAATTTAGTTGTTTTTTGATGCTGCAAAAGTAAGAAAAAATGCCAGATCGAAGGGTTGTCAAACTCTAAATTTGGCTTATGATTAGCATAAGCAAAACAGAGTAAAATGAGCCACTTTGCATTTTTCCAAGACGGTATTTGTGATTTTTTGACCTTGCTGTATCTTTGCCGACAATAGAAAGCAATACTTATGACAGACTTTCAAAATATTCTTACAGAATCAAAAGATGGGGTTTTATACCTCACTATAAATAGAGAACCTAGTCTCAACGCCCTAAATTTCAACACCTTAGAAGAAATTAAAACAATTTTTGAGGAGGTCGTTGACAACAAAGAAATCAAGGCAGTAATCATTACCGGAGCGGGTGAAAAAGCCTTTGTTGCTGGAGCTGACATTAAAGAAATCGCTGAGCTCAATGAAGTGAATGCGAGGAAGTTTGCGGAAAACGGTCAGGAAATATTTTCCATGATTGAAAACTGTAGCAAGCCAGTAATTGCGGTAACCAATGGTTACACTCTTGGTGGCGGATGTGAATTGGCTATGGCCTGTCACATGAGGGTAGCTACTGAAAATGCGAAATTTGGTCAGCCGGAGGTTAATCTGGGCATTATTCCGGGATATGGTGGAACACAGAGGTTGACCATGTTAGTTGGGCGTGGTAAAGCCAACGAGCTAATGATGACTGGCGACCTAATCGGAGCTGAGGAGGCCAAGCAACTTGGCTTAGTGAATCATGTATGTGGAAGTAAGGAAGAAGCTATCGCAAAGGCTGAATCCATTCTAGCTACCATCATGGAAAAAGCACCTCTCGCAATTGGGATGATTATTGATTGTGTAAATGCGGTGTATCTCTCAGAGGAGAATGGCTATCAAACAGAAGCGAACAGTTTTGCTACCTGTGTGAAGTCCGGAGACTATGTGGAAGGAACTTCTGCATTCCTGGAAAAACGTAAACCAGTCTTTCGAGGGGAATAAGTACGCCACCCCTGAATGAGCAATCTTAAAAGCCTTGCTGGCCAGACGGCTATCTATGGCCTAAGCAGTATACTTGGACGATCGATCAACTTCCTGTTGATCATTGTCTATACCACCTACCTGAGCAAAACCGATCTGGGTTCCTTCACAGGGATCTATGCTTTGATTGGTTTTCTCAATGTAGTCTTTACCTACGGGATGGAAACTTCTTTCTTCCGTTTCTCCACAGGTAAAAACTTAGATCCTACTCGGGTTTACAATACTACTCAGTCTTTATTGGTTAGCAGCTCGCTGATTCTAGGCGCTACGGTTTTCTTGCTGGCACCTCAATTGGCAGAATGGATGGATTACCCAGATCAGGCCTATCTGTTTCGTTGGGTGGCATTTATTCTTACTTTCGATGCCGTTTTAGCCATCCCTTTTGCAAGGCTTAGGCTACAAAATAAGGCAGCCATATTCGCTGGCGCCAAGGTGACCAACATCCTGCTTAATGTTCTATTGAACTTATTATTAATCGCCTGGATTCCTCAATGGATAGAAAGTGGATTCCTTCAAGAAGGTTTTCTGGGTTACAGGTCAGATTGGGGAGTAGAATATATCCTGCTGGCCAACCTTATTGCCAATGGGATGATAATTCCGTTTGTGTGGTGGAAAGCCGGGTTCTTCAGCTTCAAGCTGGATTTTTCAATTATTCGACCGATGTGGGGTTACGCATTCCCATTACTCTTCATGGGTCTTGCAGGAGTAACCAATGAGCTAGTATCTAGATTACTTTTTGAATATCTGTTACCCGACAATTTCTATCCAGGATTGGATTCCAGAGAGGCAGCAGGTGTATTTGGAGCAAACTTCAAACTAGCAGTTTTGATGAGTTTGGTAATCCAGGCATTTAAATATGCAGCTGAACCCTTCTTTTTTAGAAAATCGCAAGATTCTGACTCTCGTGAAACTTATGCCAAAGTCCTTCACGGTTTTGTGATTTTCACTTCGGTACTCATGGTCGCGATCGCTGTAAATCTGAATTGGATTGGTCCTTTATTCCTGAGAAATGAAGGCTATGAAATCGGCCTATTTATGGTCCCTACCCTGCTTATGGGATATCTTCTATT
>CAZLUY010000213.1:0-2080 GCA_964562785.1 uncultured Limnohabitans sp.
AAGACTTTGGGTCTTCAGGATTCCATTGAGCGCTACTGTATCCATTTTATGGGATGCTATGCAGCGTTTACTGGACTGAAGCTCGCTGATAAGCTGGCAAGGTTGGACTCTGAGGCAAGGGTCCTGGTAGTCTGTGTGGAACTGTGCACCATTCATTTTCAAAAGGAATACACGGAAGATAATATTCTGGCAAACTCTCTTTTTGGTGATGGCTCTGCTGCGGCTATTGTTGGGCAGGCTTCTTCTGGTTTAGAGATTGATGGATATGCAAGCCATGTGTTGAGAGAAGGAGAAACGGATATGGCCTGGGGGATAGGAGATTTTGGATTTGAAATGAGGCTGAGTAAATACATCCCAGGACTTCTTGATGAGGGGATTGAAAAGTTGAAATCGGTGTTCGAAAAGAAGTTTGAAATATCTAAGATCAAGAACTTTGCGATTCACCCAGGAGGCAAACAGATATTGGAAAGGGTTAATAAGGCATTTGGGATATCGGAGGAGCAAGGTGCACATGCCTTGTCCGTTCTTAAGCAGTTTGGAAATATGTCTTCAGTGACTATACTTTTTGTATTGGCTAAGATGTTTGATGACCCATCCCTTGATGGAAGAATTTTGGCCATGGGTTTTGGCCCAGGGTTGACTTTAGAAGCAATGAGTTTAGAAAAAAAGGGTGTCTAAGTTTTCTCATAGAAGTTATGAAAAAGAGCTGATGGATGACCTTGAGTGCTCCGGAGAAGTTCTAAATGAAACTTTGCGAGAACTCAAAACTGTAAACCGATGGCTGGGAGGGAATTTTGTCACCACTTCAGCCCTTTATGAATTTCAAAAAAAATTCCCCCAAGATCATTACACCATAGCTGATATTGGTTGTGGAGGTGGAGATATGATCCGAGTGATGAATTCTTGGGCAGAGGGACAGAGCAAAGCCTATGATTTTGTAGGGATAGACGCAAACTCAAGTACAATTGAATTTGCACAGGGAAGAAACCCAGGAAAGAATATAAAGTACTTAAGTCAGAACATCTTTGATGATGATTTTTCTGATGAACAGGTGGATATAGCAGCGTGCACGCTGTTTACTCACCATTTTACCGATGAAGAACTGATACAATTCTTTACGGCACTAAAGTCGAAATGTCGATTGGGTTTTTTGGTCAATGATCTACATCGCCACCCATTGGCATATTATAGTATCAAGGCTGTTGTAAATATTTTTAGTCGTTCGCCCATGGTAAAGAATGACGCCCCCCTCTCGGTGCTAAGAAGCTTCTCAAAAGAAGACTGGAAAAGAATCTTGTCGAAAGCCGGAATTTCTAAATATCAGTTAAGCTGGCATTGGGCTTTCCGTTGGAGGTTAATTGTTCTATTTTAGGTTCAAGTGAACCAAAACAATTAACAATATGGAATTAACTCCTGAAATGCTTGAGTCCTTTTGGGGCCAGGCGAGTGATCTTCTTTGGGAAATCATACCAAAGATTCTTTATGCAATACTTTTTTACTTTGTCGGTCGCGCTATCGTCAATAAGATTGTAAAGACTGTCAAACGTCAACTAGAGAAACGAGAGGATAACCCCTCGTTGAACGAGTTTCTATACTCATTCCTAAATATACTTCTGACATTTGCTCTCATTATTGGTGTAGCTACCATTCTTGGAGTTCCACTGTCCTCTTTCATTGCAATCTTTGGTGCAGCAGGTCTGGCCATAGGTCTCGCGCTACAGGGCTCACTTTCGAACTTCGCTGGTGGGTTATTGATCCTAGGTTTTAAGCCTTTTGAAGTGGGTGATGTGGTGGAAGCACAAGGTCATACTGGGGTGGTTGACAAAATTCAACTGCTCTACACTAGGTTGCATACCTTGGATAATAAGGAGATAATTATTCCTAATGGATCATTAGCGAATGCTGATGTAAGTAATCTTACTTCACTTCCTTTGCGAAGGGTGGATTTGTCCGTAGGTGTGGCTTATGGCTCGGACCTGGAAAAGGTGAGACGAGTTACACTTGAAGCAATTGTGAAAGACGATCGAATTAAGAAAGATCCCAAACCGGAAGTCCTATTTGGCAATTTTGGTGATAGCTC
>CAZLUY010000214.1:0-8117 GCA_964562785.1 uncultured Limnohabitans sp.
GCAAAAATATTCACTCAGCCCAATCAAAAATACCAATTGACAAATCAACTTGGACTGAGTATCACAGAACAATTGCCAGGACCGTTTTTCTCTACTTCTCTTCGAAATAGGAATTTCTTCAGAGCTGGAGAAATACTCGAGTTTAACTTTAGGGCTGGTCTAGAGGGTGTGGCTTCTGCTACAGATTTAGGAGTGTATAGAAGTACAGAGGTGGGCGTCTCAGCTTCCGTAATTTTCCCAAGATTCTTACTCCCATTTTACAAAAACAGCCTTGCACGATATGGAAAGCTGAACCCAAATACGAGGACCCAGTTTGGTTACGATTATACAAACAGGCCAGAGTATACCCGAACGAATATCAACGGGTTATTAGCTTATTCATGGGCTACCAGGAACAATAAACTTCAGTTCACATTAAATGCGGCAGATATTAATTATGTGAGAACTCCTGAAATCACTGATGAATTCCTGGAAGTACTTGAAGATCTGCAAAGTCAAGGCAATAATTTGATATGGTCATTCTTACCGTCCTTCGTCACATCAGTATCTGGTCAGGCAATTATTAATTTTAATGACTACGGGAACTTCAGATTGAATAATGCTTCACTCTTGAGGCTCTTTGGAGAAAGTGGTGGAACAACGCTCAATTTCTTTGATATACCTGATAATGAAGGGGACATAGATTTTGCCAACTTTCAATGGTTGAAGTTTCAAGCCGACTTTAGGAGATATTACTCTATAGATAAGAAACAAACAATTGCCTATCGGGCAAACTTTGGAATTGCTCAGCCATATGGCATAAGTGCAGGAATCCTACCCTATGAAAAATATTTCTTTGCTGGGGGTGGTACTAGCGTTAGGGCTTGGCAAGCTCGTAGACTTGGTCCAGGTAGTTTCACTCCGGAAACACCGGAGAACGAACCCTACAATTATCAAATTGAGCAGCCCGCCGAAATGATAATCGAAAGTACTATTGAGTATCGAAGGAAGCTTATAGGCTATTTTGATATGGCGCTATTTGTTGATATCGGAAACTCATGGATGATTGGCCCCGATGCGGCCAGACCCGGAGCAGATTTCAGATGGGACAGGTTTTATAAAGAGTTAGCAGTCGGTACAGGAATAGGATTAAGGATGGATTTTGATTTCCTTGTAGTAAGACTTGATATGGCTACGAAAGCCTATGACCCAGCTCAGCCTGAAGGAAGTCGCTGGGTGTTAGACAACATAAGCTTTAAAAACCCTCTTGGCTTAAAAGGGCAAACAGTTTTAAATTTTGGTATTGGCTATCCATTTTAATTTTTGATATGAGGAAGTCCAAAGAAGAAATAGCTTCTATTTATAAAAAGATTCAGGACCACATTTGTAATGAATTGAGCAAGCATGACGGTGAAGGCAATTTTCATGAAGACCTCTGGAATCGACCAGAAGGTGGAGGTGGAAGAACCCGAATCTTCCAAAAGGGAAGAATCATAGAAAAAGGCGGCGTTGCTTTTTCCGCGGTTAGCGGAAAAACTCCAGAGAAAATCCTTAAGAAGCTTAGGCTTGAAGAAGCAAATTTCTTTGCTACTGGAGTCTCAATTGTTCTGCACCCTTTTAGTCCATTCGTACCAATTATTCATATGAATATCCGATACTTTGAAATGGATAATGGAGTTCATTGGTTTGGTGGAGGAATAGATCTTACTCCACATTATATTGACGTTGAGGATGCCGCTTATTTTCATAAAAAAGTAAAAGCAGTCTGCGATAACTATGATGACCAAGCCTATGACAAATTCAAACCTTGGGCTGATGATTATTTTTTCTTGAAGCATAGAAATGAAACACGAGGTGTGGGGGGAATCTTCTATGATAGATTAAGTGCCAAGAATGATGCAGAGTTTGAGGATATTTTAGAGTTCAGTCTTTCCATTGGAAAACTCTTTCCTGATGTCTACGGTCACTTTATGAAAAAAAACTCGTCAATCGAATATAACTCCAACCACAAGGCATGGCAAAACCTCCGAAGAGGTCGGTATGTAGAGTTTAATTTGGTCTGGGATGCAGGTACCAAGTTTGGTCTTGATACGAATGGCCGGACTGAAAGTATTTTAATGAGCATGCCTCCAAATGCTGGTTGGGAATATATGAACGAGCCAGATGATGATTCGGAGGAGTCAAAAACGTTGGATCTTCTAAAGAAGGATATTGATTGGCTATCTTATTCCAATGATTGAAACCATCAAAAATATAGATGAACAACTATTCCTCTACCTGAATGGAATAAGGGCTGACTGGCTTGATCCTGTTATGTTTCAACTAACCGAAACTATAACCTGGCTTCCTTTCTACGCGGTTTTGATTTTTTTCATCTATAGGATAGATCCTAAGAATAGCTGGTGGGTATTTGCCGGAGTAGCATTTTCGATTTTGTTTTCAGATCAGCTTACTTCTGGCTTTATGAAGCCCTTCTTTGAAAGACTAAGGCCCTGCCACGACCCTCGATGGGATGGTCAAATTAATAATTACGGCAGATGCGGAGGGCTATATGGCTTCGTTTCTAGTCATGCTGCCAATACATTTGCGGTGGCTACCTTCTTAAATCTCAAGCTTAAGAAAAAGCTTCCTTACCTCCCTTGGTTATTCCTATGGGCTGCTGTGGTTTCATACACCCGAATTTACTTGGGAGTACACTACCCTTTTGATGTATTTCTGGGTGCAACGATCGGTACAAGTATCGGTTTTATAGTCTGGTTCTTAATAGTTTTTATTCGACGTGAGATACTGAAGCAAGTGTTAAAATGATTAGCCGCCATTTTTTAAGGATAAGTATTAAAAGCATATTTTTTTGGCTTTTGATCACTTGCCTCTGCACTTCATTGTCTCCTCAGACTTTTGGTCAGGACACGCATCATTGGAATAATCAATTTGGAACTAGGGCAGCACTTTTAGGAGGTGCAGTTCTCACTGATACAATTGATAATGCCGGGGTCTTTTACAATCCGGCAAATCTCGCTTTTTTGGATACCAGCTCAATATCCATAAATGCCAATCTGTATGGGATTGAAACTATCGAAATAGAAAATGCTCTAGGCCAAAGGGAAAGCTTCAATGGGTTGCAGTTTAATTCCGTACCATTACTTATCAGTGGTACTATCAAAAGTAAAAGTACTTGGAACATAAGTTATGCCTTGGTCACTCCTGTCAGTTTTAAGTTTAATGAGGTGGCAAGAATTGAGGGAGAAGTGAACCTAATTGATGAAGATGAGAGTCCGGGTAATGAAGAGCTTGTAGCCGAATCAGGCCTTAACACCAAAGTTCAGGAGACTAGTTTATTAATAGGTGTAGGGAAAGAAATCTCCAATAGGCTCGGCTTTGGCCTTAGCTTAATAAATACTTTAAGGTCAATAGACTACAATTACAGATTCAATGCAAAAGGTTTTACCAATGCAGAGGATCCAATATTAATTTCTTGGTCGAGAACCGAGTTTGTGGATTATTGGTCTTTAAATACTGCTCTAAAAGCTGGTTTTAATTACCAAGGGAACAGCTATGGTCTTGCATTGACCGTTACAACACCTGGATTACGACTTGGAGGAAATGGGAAAGTCGCCAAAGACATAACAGTCTTCAATATTGAATTGGAAGATCAGCCCGGTAGGTTTTCTGGATATGGGTCTGCCAGACAGGAAAAGTTAAAGGCAAACTACAAAACTCCATTCCAAATTAGCTTTGGCGGTCATAAGCAAATAAACAGAGCTAACATTAGTCTTAACGTCACACATTTTGGTGGCGTAGATCTCTATAGAATCATAGAAGTGGAATCTGGCCCCTTCATTCGACCTCCATCGCTGGGTGCGAATCTAGGTCCTGAAAACTTCTTAAATGTAGAAACTGCAATGGAATCAGTAACGAATTTTGCAGTAGGATACGAAGGGTTTTTAGGTAAGTCATTTAAAATATTCGGAAGCTTTCGAACGGACCTCTCCTATTTTGATCAGGAACCTACATTAGGCAACCAGATTGTTACTGAGTTCACTCAGTGGAATATCTATCACCTAAGCGCAGGTACAATCCTTGAAAAGGAAAGAAGTAGCCTGACACTTGGTTTAGTTTATGGCTTTGGTTCTACCGATGGTTATTTTCAAAGAAATGCCTATGATCCAAATGAGCCTTCCACTCCACTAGATGGAGCCTTGACCATCACTGAAGCCAGGTATTCAAACATTGGGCTTTTAATAGGATATTCATTTAGATTTAAAAAATTCAATTAATCTTATAAAAACCTTTATGCCATGAAAATTGAATATATCAAGCCACATCAAATAATAGCTCTGTTTGGAATGATCCTTATTTCATGCGCTACGCCAGAAATTGAGGTCTCAGTCGAATCCGATCTTGATCCACTTCCAAGTTGGTCTGAAAGCGAGAATAAACAAGCTATTCTTGACTATGTAGAAGTTGTGACCGAAAAGAATTCTACGAATTATATTCCCGAAGAAGACCGAATCGCGACCTTCGACAATGATGGTACCTTGTGGTCTGAGCAGCCCTATTATTTCCAACTGCGTTTCGCTATAGATCAAGTCAAATCAAAAATGGCAGATAATCCCGATTGGCAAAAAGATGAAATACTTTCAGCAGCAGCTAGCGAGAATATTTCAAAACTTTTGTCCTTTGGAGAGGAAGGTTTGATTAAACTCATTATGGCTTCTCATTCTGGAATGTCTGAGCAAGAATTTTCTCAAGAGGTCTCGACCTGGATTAATACAGCCAAACACCCTGATACAGGGAAACTGTACAAGGAAATGGTATACCAGCCGATGTTGGAGGTATTGGATTTTTTAAGGAATAATGGTTTTAAAACATTCATTGTATCCGGCGGTGGAATAGATTTTATGAGACCATGGACCCAAGAAGTATATGGAATCCCTACTTATCAAGTGGTAGGAAGTTCATTAAAATCAAAATTTGAAAGCACAGGTAATGAATACAAAATCATCAAGGTCCCGGAGATGAACTTCATTGATGATAAAGAAGGTAAGCCTGTTGGAATTCATCAACACATTGGAAAAACTCCGGTTATGGCTTTTGGGAATTCTGATGGTGATTTACAAATGCTTCAATATTCATCTTCTTCAAAGTACAAATCTCTCCAGGTCTATATCCATCACACCGATGAGACTAGAGAGTGGGCCTATGATCGAGGATCTCACATTGGAGATTTTGACAAGGGCTGGGATGAAGCAGAAGAAAAAGGTTGGGTAGTAGTCGATATGAAAAATGACTGGGAGCGAATTTTTCCCGAATAAGCTTTCCGAGATCAACTATTTGAATAACCTTTGCATCGATGAGTGAGTTTAATAGGACAATCGTCCATCGAGCTTATTTTATATTTGATGACTAAACTAATTGAGATGAAAAAAATTTTATTCACACTTATTTGCCTAGTGGTAGCGCATCTATCATTTGGACAAGATTTGAGGATTAATACCTACGCGGGTTATGTGTTTCAGGATAAAGTAGACTCCTATTTCACAAATAGCTCGTTTTATGAAGCAACCATTAAAGATGGTTTTAGAGGAGGAGTTGGTTTGGAATATCACATTCCTCAAAGAGGAGCAATCGAACTTCAATATTTACGTCAGAGTACAAATGCACCTACCGTATATCAAGACGGAGGGATCTTCGATGGCGAGTTACAGTTTACAGATTTTGACTTAAACCTGAATTGGATTTTTGTTAATGGAACAAGATACTTTCCTGTAAATGAAACCGTAGAACCTTTCATTGGGCTTGGTGTTGGTATGGGGATTTTTGGATTGGAAAATCCAGACAATGGACGATCTGACTCAGTCACCAAGTTTGCATGGAATTTCCGAGGCGGTAGTAATTTCTGGGTAAGTGAAAGAATTGCTTTGAGAATTCAAGCCTCAGTAGTATCAGCAGTTCAATCAATTGGAGGCGGTTTCTACTTTGGTACTGGAGGGGCAGGCGCTGGTTTGAGCACGTATTCTAACATGTATCAGTTTGCCTTTGATGGCGGAATTGTGATTAGAATTCCGCAGAATAACTAAAAGAAAACATTCTATCCTTAAGCACCGGTTTCACTTGAATCCGGTGCTTTTTTATTTCTACATTATAAAACTAGATTTGAAACGGAGTTAAAACGTTGCTATGAGAATACCCTTTCTCTTCATTTTTTTTATCATAATTATTTTTCAGATTCCCGTTCATGCTCAAGAGGAAGCTGTAGTCAAACCTGACAGTATCAAGCTTGTACAAATTAGGCACACGAATAAAGGGTTTGTTTTTACCACACAGGACAATAAGTACGAACTTCAGATTGCCGCAAGACTCCAATTCAGATTTGCCACCCCAGATGATCAGAGTCCATTGACCTTTGACGATTTTACAAATCAAAATTCGAGGCTATTTAAAATTAATCGAGCACGACTTAAAGTTGGTGGGCACGCTTACGTTCCTTGGTTGAAATACTATTTCGAATATGAACTAGCACAAGGAAATCTTTTAGACTTCCGGGTTATGGTAGAACGCTTTCCCTGGCTCAAGTTCAAAGTCGGTCAATGGAAGGTTGAATTCACACGTGAGCGTTTCATCAGCTCAGGTGAGCAACAAATGGTTGACAGGTCGATTATCAATCGTGCCTTTACTCTGGACCGACAACAAGGTGCCACAGTTTATGGAAATATAGATGCCGGAGGTATAGCTAATTTTAGTTACTGGACAGCAGTTTTGACAGGGACAGGTAGAGGTGCCACATTTAATGACGATAGCAAACTCATGTACTTTGGAAGACTTCAGTGGAATTTCCTCGGGAGAGTACTTCCTTTTACCTCAGGAGATCTGAACATAAGTGATAAGCCAAAAGGTCTAATCAGCTTAGCAGCTGTGACGAATACGAGTCGTTACACACGATTCTCTCAATCAGGTGGAGGGTTTCTTGAAGGATTTGAAGATGGTGAGCCTGGTCAGTATACAGTAAATCAGTTCCAACTGGAAACAGCCTTCATTTATAAGGGCTTTTCCTGGGCTAGCGAGTTCCATAGAAAAGAAATAAATGACAATGTAAATCAGGAGACAACGACATTAGGTGGATATTATCTCCAAGCAGGGTATTTTTTGCATCAGGTTTTAAACTTTTGGCCAAAAAAAATGGAGATTGCCAGCAGATATGCGCAGTATCGACCCGACATAAATATTCCAGGTAATAATCAATCAGAGTTCGCTGTTGCATTGAATTACTTCTTCAATGGCCACAAGAATAAACTAAGTGCTGAAGTAACACGATTTGTGTTTGACGACCAGGAACTTCCTCAAAGTGATGAAACAAGATTCAGAATTCAATATGATGTTTCCTTTTAATGAAAAAGTTTAGCCTCTTTTTTCTATTCATGGGAATTTTATCCATTGGATTAGCTCAGGATTCCTTGAATTATAAACCAAACCGAATCAATAATTTTAAGCTAGTTCCTTTGCCCGCGGTTGCTTCCAACCCTGCAAATGGATGGCTATTTGGATTGGCACCGACGGCTACTTGGTACATGGGAAACCCTGAAACAACTCATCTATCTAACCTGGTAGCAGTGATGTTGTACACCACCAAGCAACAATGGGTATTTGGGCTAAGAAGCAATATCTTCCTGAATGAGGATAATTGGATTTTAGTCGGAGACTGGAGATACTTAATCACCTCACAACCAACATTTGGGTTAGGAAGTAGCACACCTAACGATCCTATCGAAAACCCCTCTCAGCCGGGCGTTTACTGGGGTGAACAGCAAATGGACTACAACTGGATAAGGTTCTACGAAACTGCACTAAAGAGAATAGCGGATTCTAAATTCTATTTGGGTGTGGGCTATCATTTTGATCAATTCTCAGATATTGAAAATTTTATTCTCGACGTTGATGAGCCAGAGTTTGAGTTCAGTCATGACCAATACAACATTACACATGGCTTTGATACTGATAGTTATGTGGTTTCAGGGTTCACAATTAATGGTGTTTTGGAGGGAAGAGATATTGCAGTCTCACCTTACGAAAAAAACTTTGCGCTAGTCTCCTTCAAAATCAACCCTTCTTTCCTTGGATCTGATCAGAGTTCATCTACC
>CAZLUY010000215.1:0-4466 GCA_964562785.1 uncultured Limnohabitans sp.
CAATTCTCTTAGCTTATCCAGAAGAACATTCTTACGCTCCAGGTTATCATCCTTTTGCTTTTCTGCTTCTTTTCTGGCAGTATTTACTTTTCTCCTATGTTCATAAAAATACTGGTCAAACTCCTTGTCCTGATCACTTGGCTTATAGTCAAAGTCATCCTCAGCACCACCTTCCTCTTTGAATTTGGTACGAGCTTCATCTCTTTCAGCATTAGCAATAGCCTGATAGGCCTGCTTAATATCATTGACCAAACGGTCTATTTTTGAAAGAACTCCTTCACTTGTTTTATCCTTTATCAAAGCAATTAGACTTGCTTTGTCTAGAGAGGTTAAATCAATTTCTTCTTCTTCCTCCTCTTCCTCTGTGTCTTCTGCTTCTGCTTCGTCACCCTCGGCAGCCGCAACCTCTTCGGTTTCTTTCTCCTCAGATTCAGCTGAAACTTCTACTTCAGGAGTCTCAGAACTTTCTTCTGAAGTCTCTTCTTTTATTTCAGCTTCTTGGGTTGCTGCAGTAGCAGCTTCAAATTCAAGTGGCTCTTCCTTGTCATCAGAATTGTCAGCTTCTACAACATCAGGAGTCGCCTCTTCCTCCGTAGATTCCGGTGCACTGCTCTCCTCTTTTGAAGTAACCTCTTCATTATCTGTTGCTTCAGATTCTTTTGATTCATTACTCATTTGATCCTTTAGTTCAGAATCTTGAGTCACCTTGCCTTCTTCAGGCAATTCATTTGTTTTCTCAGTCATAAAAAACGTTCCTAAATACTCGTAAGTGGCAAATGTATGGATTTTGCCTAATTTAATCTTGGGTCACGAGGATAATTTGCAATAAGCCTAAATTCACCTCCCATATTTTTCAAAAGACTCTTCCAGAGTTCCTCAGGAGTATCCAAAAATGAGTCTTTAGCAATTTTTTCATGACACAAGATCCAGGTCTCTTCATCCATTTCATCCATCAACTGACCAGCCCCCCATCCGCTATATCCTATGAAAAACCTGAAAAGAGAGGGGTCAATCAGATTCAGTTTGAGCTTATCAACTAATTCCTCAAAGTTACCTCCCCACCAGACCTGATTACCTACTTCGGTACTTCCCTCCAAAATTTGCTCACCTACATAGACAAAGTGCAATGTATTTTGTTCGACTGGTCCGCCAACAAATAGTTCCTTTTCTAAAAAGTCCAATTCCTCAATAACCTCATTAAGCTTTAGAATGCTAGGCTTGTTGAGTACAAACCCGAAACTCCCTTCTTCATTATGGTCGCATAGAAGTACCACTGAACGCACAAAGTTCTTGTCCTGCAAAAATGGCTCAGAGATAAGAAGGTCTCCTGCGGTTGGTTTTTGAACAATTTTTTTCCCCATTTTTCAACCCATTCAGATCAGATAAAAATATAGACCTTAATTTTTTAAATCCCATGCACACCTTAATTTTATAATGTAATTATAACAGAGCATTCGGCTATATGAATATTGCATCAATACGTAAAGATTACTCTCTTAAGTCATTGGATATCAATGATGTAAACTCTAATCCGTTAGAACAGTTTCATAAATGGCTCCAAGAGGCAATCAAGGCTGAAGTGCTCGAAGTTAACGCCATGACACTTTCTACGATTGGATTGGATGGTGTTCCTCATGGAAGGATTGTTCTTCTCAAGGAACTTGACCATGGTTTTGTCTTTTTCACAAACTATCAGAGTCAAAAAGGAAAAGAACTAGAAGCAAATTCTAAGGCCTCCCTTACCTTCTTTTGGCCTGAGCTAGAGCGTCAGGTTAGAATTATCGGTGAGGTCGGAAAAGTATCTCAACAAGAGTCTGATGAGTACTTCTTCTCCAGACCAATTGGTTCTCAAATAGGCGCATGGACTTCACCCCAGAGCGAAAAGATAAGTTCAAGAGAAGAATTGAATGAAAGACTTTTATCCTTTCAAACTAAATTCGAGAAAGAGAAAATTAGCAGACCGCCACACTGGGGTGGATATAGGCTGATTCCTTCTAAAATGGAATATTGGCAAGGTAGGCCCAGTCGATTACATGATCGCCTTCAATATGAATTAGAAGACGGCAAATGGAGCATAGCCAGGTTGGCCCCCTAATAATAGGCTTACTTCAAATCAAAAATATCATCCACACCTACGAAGCGTTCAGATGTAAAGCCTTCGCCGTAGGTAGCCAAAATTCGATGCCCAAATTCTCTAGCTCTACCTTCAATGAAGGGAAGAAAGTCTGGGTCTGAGATGAAGGAAGCAGGCTCTTTACTTTCAGGGTCAAAAAACTGAGATTGGAAAGCCAGAATACTATTGACCTTAGTCTCCCAATGTTCTGAAATATCTACAATAAAATCAGGCTCTATGTAATTGTTCTGGATGTAATGATAAACATGCTTTGGTCTCCAAGGACTTTGTACCTCTCCATCCAGTTCTGTCTCAATCTTCCTCAAGCCACTCATAAAACAGGAATTGGTAACTAAAGACGAACCCTTGCCATGATCGGGATGGCGATCCGTGATTGCGTTGGCTAAGATGATTTCTGGTTGGTACTTTCTAATCATCTTTATCAACTCGATTCGATGAGTATGATCATCTTCAAAAAATACATCCTTGAAACCCATATTCATCCGCATCGTCAATCCTAGAATTTCTCCAGCCTTGTTAGCTTCTTCAATTCTAAGTTCAGGGGTACCTCTGGTTCCCATTTCCCCTTTAGTCAGGTCAATGATTCCAACCTTTTTCCCTCTAGCTACTTGAGAGGCGATAGTTCCTGAACAACCTAATTCAGCATCATCAGGATGAGCAGCAATGACTAATATATCGAGCTTATTCATTTTAAAGTTTTTATTGGACACGAAGTCTCTGGCCAATTCTAAGGATAGATCTTGTAGAGATACCATTTATCCTGGCAATTTGAGAAATAGAGACACCGTACCTTCTGGAAATTCGGCTTAAGTTGTCCCCTCTTCTAACACGGTGATAAACAGCACCCCTCGCTTTTGTAATATAGCCAAAGGTTTCTGGGGTGATGGTCAGATACTCAAACTTGATATCATATCCCCTAAAATCATAAACGATCTCGGGATCAAAAGCCAGTCCTCTATAGCGAGTTTCAAAGTGAAGATGAGAGCCCGTGCTTCTTCCAGTGCTCCCACCTTTTCCTATCTCTTCTCCAGCTTTTACTTCCTGCCCAATTTCTACCAGGATCTTTGAAAGGTGGCCGTAAATAGTCTCTAATCCATTTTTATGACGGATTACTACAAAGTAGCCAAAGCCATATCGGTCATAGGATTTAATTCTTACAATCCCATCAAATGCAGCCTTCACGGGGTCCCGCATTTGAAGGTCAATATCCGTACCTAGGTGATTCCTTCCCCACCTAAACCCAAATCGTGAAGTGACGGGAGTAGTTTCAAGAGGCATTTTCCACTCGTATCCGAAAAAATCATCATAAAGCCTCAGTTTAATTGAGTCCTGGAAAGTTTTAGGATCAAAGTCATAGATATCTATTTTCCTACTGTCCCAAGAGCCATAATGCTCATAGGCAGTGACCCAAATACTATCAATTAATATCTGCTCTGAAATTTCAACCAGGCGATAAGTTGGTGCCCAAATCATGAAATCTTGAGAGTCATCCACTATGGACCGCGGTCGTGATAGATCTACTTTATTCTTGAATAGAATGGAATCCGTGATAGACGATAATTCACGCAAGTAATTATCTCGATCAAATCCACCAAGCTCAATGTTCTTCCTCGGTGGCTGAATGATCGTATCAGTCTTGTCCTTCTTTATGATCTTAGGAAAAATCTGTGCTACTGTACTTTGAGCACATAGCAGACTTGTCATCCCGAAGACGATAAACAAAAACAGCGATTTCATTTAATTCTCTTAAGCAGTTTCTTTTTCTGCCAAGTACCTTTCAGCATCAAGGGCTGCCATACAACCTGTACCTGCTGCGGTCACTGCTTGTCGATACACATTATCTTGCGCATCTCCACAAGCAAAAACTCCTTCAAGGTTTGTTTTAGTCGACCCTGGAATAGTTTTTAAATAACCAGCATCATCCATGTGAAGATAGTCCTTGAAAATATCAGTATTTGGCTGGTGTCCTATAGCAACAAAAAAGCCAGAAATAGGAAGCTCAGTTTTTTCCTGAGTTTTATTATTGAAAACCCTTACTCCAGTGACTTCATCATCACCAAGAATCTCATCTGTCTCAGTATTCCAAAGGATTTCAATTTTTGGATTACTTAATACTCTTTTCTGCATAATTTGAGATGCTCTCATTTCATCTCTACGAACAAGCATATATACTTTCTCGCAAATATTAGCGAGATATGAAGCCTCCTCAGCCGCAGTATCACCTGCACCAACCACAGCTACATGCTGACCTCTAAAGAAGAAACCATCACAAACAGCACAAGCTGAAACTCCCTTTCCATTTAGTCTGGTTTCACTTTCCAGTCCTAACCAC
>CAZLUY010000216.1:0-8464 GCA_964562785.1 uncultured Limnohabitans sp.
CTCCTCTGTTGATCATGCACAATGATGAGGATGGTCATGTGCCATGGTATCAGGGAATAGAGTTTTTCGTTGCCTTGAGGCGACTTCAGAAGCCTTCCTGGTTCCTGAATTACAATGGTGAACCGCATTGGCCACTGAAGAGACAAAACCGAAAAGATTTCAATGTGCGGATGGCTCAATTCTTTGACCACTACTTGAAAGGTGCTCCATTACCCGTTTGGATGGATAGAGGAGTTCCAGCTTTAGAAAAAGGTATCAATCAAGGATTAGAATTGACCTCTGAACAATAAAGGAAGGAATAACAAAAGCCTCGATTCACTAAACGGATCGAGGCTTTTTTTATGTCTTAGAATTTCATTCTTCAATCAAATCCATCTCAAAGAGCTCCGCAATATGCTTCTTCATTTTGAGCTGTACTTCAGGAAGAGGAATCTCTCTTCCAAGTTCTTTTTGGAGCGAAGTCACGGCTTTATCGTCAATACCACAGGGTATAATGGACTCGAAATAGCTGAGGTCAGAATTGATGTTGAATGCGAAGCCATGCATAGTTACCCATCGGCTTGCTTTGACCCCTAATGCACAAATTTTTCTAGGGTCTTTCTGTTCAATATGATCTAGCCAAACTCCGGTTAATCCTTCAATTCTTCCAGCCTCAATTCCATATTCCTTTAAAGTTCGGATTACTGCTTCTTCCAATAATCTGAGGTACTTATGAATGTCAGTAAAGAAATTATCCAGGTCCAGGATAGGATAGCCAACGAGCTGACCCGGCCCATGATAAGTGATGTCTCCACCTCTATTTATTTTATAGTAAGTGGCATTTCTTTCCTTAAGACCTTTCTCATCTAGGAGAAGATTTTTCTCATCACCACTTTTTCCAAGAGTGTAGACATGTGGGTGCTCCACAAATAGTAAATAGTTTGGAGTGACTTCTGTCTGTCCTTTTTCCGCCTTTCGATTGGTAATTTTTAGAGCAACGGTTTTATCGAAAATTTCTCCCTGATAATCCCACGCCTCCTGATAGTCCATAAGGCCCAGATCTCGGAAAACTACTTTTTTATTAATAATTTCATTCATAAGCATTTAGCTTGAGAAATCAACTCGGCTTCAGCCCAAATCGTTCCTGGAATACGAAATTAAGAAAAGACTATGGCAGAGCATAATGAAAGAGGAAAGCATGCTGAAGTACTTTCGGCCGACTGGCTGATCTCTCAGGGTTATGAGATTCTAGAAAGAAACTGGCGCTACAGACATGCCGAGATAGACTTGATCTGTTCCTATTCTGGTCTTTTGATTTTTGTGGAGGTCAAGTTCCGTTCTGGAACGGGATTTGGTTATTCGGAGGAGTTTGTGGACTACAACAAAAGACGTCTTATCCTCCAAGCTGCTGAAGAATACATTTACAAAATTGGTTGGCAGAAAGATATACGTTTTGATATCGTTGGCGTTTACAAGGACAAAAGGGAAACTGTGAGATTTAAGCATTTCCAAGACGCCTTTTACTAACCAGCTATTTCATGAAAAGATTACTCTTAACTACAACCTTACTTGTCGCTATTATCACTCTAAGTTTTGCCCAAAGTGGTGCAAAAGACAGAAAAATCATTGAAGATTCAGAGTATGCAAAATCTGAGTTTTTGGATGCTGATCCAGAAATGGATATGCTCTTTGACGATGCATATGGATATATCATTCTTCCCAATGTTGGAAAAGGAGGGCTTTGGGTCGGAGGTGCCTCTGGCAATGGAGTTGCTTTTGAAGATGGCGATATGATTGGCTTTGCTTCCATGAAGCAAATCACCATTGGTCTTCAAGCTGGAGGTCAGGCCTACCGCGAAGTAGTATTCTTTGAGGATCAAAATGCCTTTGATCGTTTCAAAACTGGAAAAATTGAAATGTCTGCCCAAGTCTCTGCAGTCGCAGCTGCTTCAGGAATTTCCGCTGACGCCAAATATGTGGATGGGGTAATCGTGTTCACCATGGCTAAAGGCGGGCTTATGTATGAAGCCTCCGTAGGGGGGCAGCAGTTCAAATTCCGAGAAAACTAACTAGCTGTCTTTGCGGTAAATTAAGTTTCCATCTTCATCCCATTCTGCACGAATGTAAGGTCGGAAACCTTTGGTGTAGGCTTCTTCCTGATATTGGATTTCTCGTTTTCTAACGGCTTTGGTATTCCCGGTATTCCAGTACTCAGTCCATAAACCTACTTTTTCACCGTATTGGTATTCACCTGTTACGGCAACTTGACCATTTTCGTAGAAGTAGAAATAATTGCCTTCCTCATCTCCAAACTGGATGGGGATAATCTGCTCTATGGTTCTGGATGAGCGATTATAATAGGTTATTCTGGATTCTCTTGGCCATCCTTCTTCGAAATGATCTTTGTCTTGAAGTACGTTTTTGGAATCGTATAACATCCAGGTTTTATGCTTGGTGCCATAGAAGAACATTCCACTTTCAACTACTACCTCGTTGACCAGGCGTTCATATGGCCCATGAAGTAAGTAGCCAGCCCCTGTCGTATAGCCGCTCGTTTTAATTTGCCGTTCTCGTTGATCATACCAATAGATATCCCGGATGTAGGGATCGGCCTTGTACTCCGCTTCAGTATAGTTGAATAATTGGACAATGTCCTGTCCACGTATTTCATCTATGATTACAGCTTTTCTGGTTTTTACACCAAACCAGACATTTCTGCGCTCCTTCTTCTTTTTCTCCTTTTTTTCTTCTCTTTCTTTTTCTTCATCAAAAAGCATGATAGGCATTGTGGTTGGTAAAAGTGCAGAACTCACTTCACCTACTGAATCCGGATCACTACCTTCCTGAGCCAAGGAATTTTTGAGAATTAAGACGAAAACGAAAAGAAGTAAAAATCTAAATCGCATATGGGATAAACGAAGAATAGCTATTCCTATTGACACCAAAAATAACAATTCGAAATCAAAAGCATCAGATTGTTTAGATTTCCTGATCTTCTCTCTATTTTTGAGAAAATCTCAAAAAAATCAAGTAAAAAATGAATTCTATTCTATCTGAGCGGATAATTAATATGGAAGAGTCAGCTACGCTGGCTATGGCAAAGAAAGCACGTGAGCTAAAAGCCAAGGGTACGGATATCATCAGTCTTAGCCTTGGAGAGCCAGATTTTAAAACTCCTCAATTCATTCAAGATGCCGCAAAAGATGCAATAGATTCAGGAAAATATTTCTCATATCCTCCAGTAGCCGGCTACCAAGATTTAAGAGAGGCAATCGCTAAAAAACTTAGAGAGCAAAATGACATCTCCCAGGCCGAGGCACAAAATGTGGTGCTTTCAACGGGAGCAAAGCATTCTATAGCCAACGTCTTCATGTGCCTCCTAAATGAAGGAGATGAAGTGGTGATTTTCTCTCCTTATTGGGTGAGTTATGCCGAGATTATCAAATTGGCTGGTGGAGTTCCTGTTTTGATTGAAGGAAATCTTGAGAATAACTTCAAGGCGACTGCTCAACAGCTTGAGGATGCAATTACTGATAAGACTAAAGCTGTAATCTATTCTTCTCCTTGTAATCCAACAGGATCTGTTTTTAGCAAAGAGGAATTAGAAGCAATTGCTGAAGTGGTGAAAAAGCATGATCGGATTCGGGTTATTGCAGATGAGATTTATGAATTAATCAATTTCGCAGGAGGTAATCATAGTATTGCATCCTTCCCAGGAATGTTCGAGCGTACCATTACCGTCAATGGTTTTTCTAAAGGCTTTGCCATGACTGGCTGGAGAGTAGGTTATATCTGTGCTCCAGTGGAGATAGCTAAAGCATGTGAAAAAATCCAAGGTCAGTTTACCTCAGGAGGAACTGGGATTGCTCAACGAGCGGCGTTCGCTGGAATTACCGGGCCTCTTGACGATTCCAAGGCTATGGCAGAAGCCTATCTGAGGAGAAGGGGATTGGTATTAGATCTACTCCGTGATATACCAGGTATCAAAACACATGTTCCGGAAGGAGCCTTTTATTTCTTTCCTGATGTCAGCGAGTTCTTTGGTAAGTCAGCTAATGGAAAGAAAGTAGATAATGCAGATGATCTTTGCATTTACTTACTCGAAGAAGCACATGTTTCCTTGGTGACTGGAGCGGCCTTTGGAGCTCCAAAATCTGTACGCTTGTCTTATGCTGCTTCGGATGAACAATTGAAAGAAGCACTAAGCAGAATCAAAACTGCACTTGGAGCATTGTCTTAAAAGAAAGCCTCGAAAGAGGCTTTTTTATTAAGAACCCCTACTTTTAGAAAAATCTGAAAAGCATGGCTGCAGAAGTATTGGTGATTACACCGGTCAAAGATTCCATCGAAACTACCCTGGATACTGCGAGAGCAATCGCAGAGTCAAGAGTGGACTTTCACCACATTATTTTCAATGACTTTAGTTCGGAAGAGTCCAAAAAGGCACTCGAAGAGAATAAGGATGAAATAGGCTATGAATTGATTCATCTAGAAGATATCACGGATCACCCATCTCCTAATTACAAACTGGTCTTGCAGATTTCTCAAAAGAGAGCAATGGAAATGAACCTACCCCTATTAGTGGTTGAGTCCGACGTGGTAGTTAAATCCGATACGCTTCTCCAGCTTCTCAATTTTGATAAAGAAATAGATAAACCAGGATTGACTGGTTCGGTTACAGTAGACGAATTTGGTGAAGTGAACTTCCCTTACTTAAAATTCAAGGGTCGTAAAGAGGATGTGATAAAGACCGATCGTAGCTTAAGCTTTTGCTGTACCTTATTTAGTACTGATTTTCTAGCGGCCTTTGATTTCAAGGCCTTGGATGACGCCAAAGATTGGTATGATACCTTTATGTCTAAGAAGGCTTTGGAATTAGGTTTTCAGAATAATGTCCTGATGAATGCACCCGTTTGGCATAGACCGCATGGTAGCCGACCCTGGAAACAACTCAAATACAAGAACCCTTTGAAGTATTACTTCCTGAAGTATTGGAAGGGGTTAGATAAAATCTGATCAGAGTTTTCCAATAAGCTTGAGTAGGGTGTTGTATGGCTTTGACCATGTGCGTTGAAAGCGTAATGGGCCATTCAATTCTCTTTCAAAAAAGTCCATGTGTTTTGAATTGAGATAAGCAATTCGTTCGCGCTTCTTTTGATTGGTTCCGGTTTTTTTACGCTTACTCCCGGCATGAATTCGATAGAAAAAACCAAGAAGAGGGAGTTTAACTACTTCTCCTCCATCCTTGAGAATTTTTATCCAAAACTCCCAATCTTCCCTTCCCATGGTCATGTCTTCAGAGAATCCTTTGACTCTTTGCCAATCGGACTTTCTAAAAAGGGAACAAGCAAAGATCATATTATCTCTTGCCAATAGATTCAAAGAAAATGGTTTTAGTTTCCATGGTTTTCTTCCAAAATCTCCAAACTTTTCGGCCTCACAATAGACTACTTTTACCTCTGGTCGTGAATCCAATACTTTACAGGCTTCTGAAAGATAGTCTTCTGATAGGAGATCGTCCGCTCCAAGGGGAAATAGGTAGGATCCTTGTGAAAATTCAGCTCCTGTATTCAAAGCGGATGAAATCCCACCATTTTTTTGGCTAAGCACCTTGACTCGTGAATCCTTTCCTGCATACTCCTCAGCTATTTGTAGCGAAGAGTCAGTAGAACCATCGTTTACAATAATGATTTCCAAAGGACTCTGTTTAGAAGCTAAAACAGACTGAATTGTCTCTTCAAGATATTTTTCTCCATTGTAGACGGGAATGATTACGGAAACAAGTGAGCTCAAAAGGGTAAGGTTTTTGTCGAATTTGAAGTTAAGAAAAAATCATAGTTGGCTGAGAATTTGAAAGACAAGGATGTTTTGTATTTTTCTATTGAATCATTTCATATTTCCGTGAGGAGTATTTTTTTTCTTTTGCTTTTTTCCCTTCTATCCGGTGAGCTCCTTGCCCAGGAGACTAGTAAGAAAAAGGTACTTGATTCTACCTATGTGAGGGATCAATCCGACAAGTTTAATATTCGAATTTACATGTCAAGAAAGTACACGGATTTTGTAGTCAGAAATGGTCCTCGGGATAATGTCTATAGGTTTCAGCCTAATTCAGGGATTAATCTTGGATTTGGTTTTACCTATCAAGGATTCACTCTGAATCTTGCAGCCCCGGTTGGTTTTTTGAATCCAGGGAGAGATCCGGATTTTGGAGGATTTCTGGATTTGCAGACGCATTTGTACACACAAAATTGGATAGTAGATTTTTTTGGTCAGTTCTATGAAGGATACACAATAGATGCTTCAGAGCTGGAGAATTCAGATGAGGATTTTAGGAGGGAGGACGTTCAGCAGGTATTGATTGGAGCAAATGTGAATTATCTCCTGAGTGGGCAAAAGGTTTCACTCAAAGCTGCGTATCATCAAGCCGCAATTCAAAGAAAATCAGCATTTTCTCCTTTTGTCGGTGCTGAAGCATATGGTGGATATATTCAGGCGGATTCCTTATTATTTCCAGATATCGAGAATGCGGATGAAATAAACTTCCGACGGTTGAATTATATCCTATTTGGCCCTAATATCGGATTTGCCTCATCTCTCGTTATTGTCAAAAGATTCTATTTGACGGCTGTTGCGTCAGCCAATCTAAGTTTTGGTTATACAAATTGGGAACGGGCCGAAGAATTCCGGGAGTGGGGCGTTGTCCCTACCTATTTTCTAAGAGGTTTCGCGGGCTATAATTGGGAAAGGTTCTCTGTTAATGGAAGCTATACCTGGAAAAATCTAAATCTTGTCCCCAATGGACAATTTAATCAGGCAGTCAACACGGGTAATTTTAGGATTAACATTGTTTACAAATTGCCCACTACTCCGAAGTTCAAAAAGACCTTCAACAAGTATAACCCAGCATTAATACCCAAAAAGGTTTTTGGCTCAAGTAATTAGCGAGCAAAGGGATGACTTGGTAAATCTCCGATGGCTAAAGGGTGATAATCACCTTTTAGGCCGATAGACTGGGCATTTCGAATGGTATGAACAGCTTCAATACTTGACCTAGCCTCTTGCAAACCAAACCCTTTTCCTGAAAGGATATTTTCATAACTCACATTATGAAGGTCTGTGAAGCCTTGGCTAAACTCGATCTCTTCTCCTTCTAGAGTTAGTGAACGATAAGTCCTCAACCCTTTTTCCTGTACCTCTTTAGGGAGGGTGTCAGAATTGATACTAAGGAACCAGCGTACCCTCGCTCTTTCTAGCTGAAGGAAGCCTGCTGCCCTGTCATGAGTGTGGATATGGACGGTACTGCTTTGGACCGGCCCAAAAATCCACATAAGCATATCATAAAAATGCACCCCAATGTTCGTAGCAATTCCTCCGGACTTTGTTACATCACCTTTCCATGAGGTATAATACCAATGTCCACGAGAGGTAATATAGGCGAGGTCAATGTCAAAGATTTTATCCTTTGGGGCGGCCTCAATTTTTTTCTTTAGGGCAATAATAGAAGGGTGTAATCGAAGCTGGAGAATATTGTAAACGTTCTTTCCATGCTCCTTTTCAACTTCTTCTAGAGCATCAATATTCCATGGGTTGAGCACTAAGGGTTTTTCACAGATGACATCCGCACCGACTCTTAAACCAAATCTTATGTGAGAGTCATGGAGGTAATTTGGTGAACAGATGCTTACATAATCCAAGCCTTGATCTTTTCTTTTCAGCTTATCTATATGCCTGTCGAAGCGCTCGAATTCAGTGAAGAAATCTGCATTGGGGAAATGACTATCAATGACGCCTACACTGTCAAATTTATCGTAAGCTGCAACCAGGTTATTACCTTTTTCCTTAATTGCACTCATATGTCGGGGTGCGATATATCCTGCTGCCCCAATTAATCCAAAATTCTTCATCAGCTTATTTTTTTTACCTGTCCTCCGCTTAATTGATATCTGGAGTTTGTCGCATCACATGTGGCATAACCTTGTTCATCAAATTCTAATCGCTCTCCAAATTCACTCATCCATCCTATTTGCCGGGCAGGATTTCCAACCATTAGCGCATAATCCGGTACAGCTTTAGTAATCACAGCCCCTGCGCCAATGAAGGCATACTTTCCAATATCATTGCCACAAACTATGGTTGCGTTAGCACCGATAGAAGCACCACGACCAACTCGGGTTTTAGAATATTCATTTCTGCGATTAACAGCACTCCGAGGATTGGTCACATTTGTAAAAACCATGGATGGTCCCAGAAACACGTCATCTTCACAAATCACCCCAGTGTATATGGAGACGTTATTCTGAACCTTCACATTTGATCCTAAAACTACATCTGGTGAGATAACCACGTTCTGTCCAATGTTGCATTTCGCTCCTAACTTACAACCAGTCATGATGTGAGAAAAATGCCAGATTTTGGTCCCGGACCCTATTTCACATCCTTCGTCTAGGTAGCTGCTTTCATGGATAAAAAAATCGTTCATCGGAAA
>CAZLUY010000217.1:0-5048 GCA_964562785.1 uncultured Limnohabitans sp.
CAGCGCCTTTTATCGGAGCATTAAACAATGCCGCATTGGCATCGGTCAATTGACCATTGTAATTAGCAATTTGATCTGTGGTGATTTTCCCAACTTCAAGTTGCCTTTTCACCTCCTTTGCATTGTATTTTGCAGCAAACCTATTTTTCCTCAAGAAAGTCTGAAGACGAGCATCTTCCAATGCCAAAGCATCATCTACTGACATACCCTGGAAATCTTCAAACTTCAAGGCATTCTCATCTGGTGTCCCTTGCCTTCTTCTATTTGGTTCTTGAGGTTTATCCGATTCCCCTTGGTTATCCAGAAGTGCATACACCACATCTGGACTGCTCTTTGCGAAATCAAAACCGATTCGGCCAACGAATTCATCTTGCGGGAAACCGTCAACAGCCTTTTCCCAGCTATCGCCACCATCCTCTGATCTCCAGATAGCAGTTCCTGTTCCCTGACCTATAAAGTCATGAGCTTGTCTATATCTTTCCCAAGAAGCAGCAAGCAAAACATCTGGATTTTCAGGATGTACTTTGATATCAATGATTCCTGTATTGTCATCAATGTAAAGCACCTTTTTCCAGGATTTTCCACCATCAGTCGTCCTGTAAAGACCTCTCTCTTTATTTTGAGAATAAAGCGAGCCCATGGACCCTACCCATACAATATCAGGGTTAGTAGGGTGAATTTGGATTTGCCCGATGTGCTGACTATGGAGTAAGCCCATCATTTCAAAAGTCTCACCTCCATCGGTGGATTTGTAGATTCCTGCACCTGCGTAGGTTGATCTACTGGAATTATTCTCTCCAGTTCCCACCCAAAGGATATTGTTGTCTGAAGGAGATAGGGCCATATCACCAATTCCTAATGCAGCATGGTTATCAAAGATTGGCTTGAAGGATTGTCCATTGTCAATAGTTTTCCAAACCCCTCCGGATGCAGCTGCGATGTAGAAAGTCTTTCTGTCATTAGCCACTTCGATGTCCACAATTCTTCCGGACATATTTGTTGGTCCTACATTCCTTGCTTCAAAGTCAGCAAGTGGCGTGGACGAAAGGAGCTGAGCATGCTGCTCAATGGAAGCTTTTAGTGCCTTTTCATTGGTTGGCTTGATGTTCTGAGCCTGAACAGTTCCCGCCCAGGCAAAACTCCCTAGCATTAGGGAGAGTACCAGATTTCTCTTTTTCATTGGTATGGTGGTGATTTTTTTGGTTGATCGTTGATCAAAAAAACTGATCAATTCAAAGAGTGAATTTTAAACTCTGAATATACAAAGAAGGAGTTAATTGCAAGGGTCATTCATCAATCTCCCACCATTCTTCATCCGGTCTTATTCTTTTTCCACCAATCGGGTTTTGTAGAGAACCGAGTAATCATTTTCAACTTCCTCGAAATTGAGTGAAAACCAAATCTCGTCAGTGGAAACGAACTTGCCCATTGTCCCAAGCAGTTCCTCTTTTTCGATTATTGGACTTAAAGACTTTCCATCATAAATGGCCAGGCCTCCATTATTTTCTTCCATAGCATCAGCGAACATCTGACCGAAATCTGAACCACCATTCACTATTGGATCCGCCTTATCATCTGGTAATCCGGTCAGGTAATCAATCATAAATTGATTATTCCCCATTGGCTTGACACTATTTATTGTTCCGGTGAAAAAGTCTCGAATTCTGAAGCTATTCTGATCCTCAGGGTCAATCACGTCTGCTAACTGGAAGAAATCAAAGGGAATGGTTCGGCTTAACACAGGTGATTCCAGATTACTCAGAGCGTAACTGTATAAGATTGGCTCATTTCTAAAAGTCACATATAGTGAGTCATCACGAATAGCAATATTGGTATAAAATGAAATGGTAGGGTGTAAATCTTCAGGGCTACTGAATCGTGACTTTGCCGGAAAAGGAACGGACGGAGTCCAGGTTGAGTCAGCTAAATTAACTACTTCTACCTTTGTCGCCTTGGAATGATATTCCATTGGCTCAGCGCCTTCATCATAGGCTCGGTCTTCAAGGTTGGAATAGATTTTTCCTTCATGGAAAAGACTGTTTTTCGAGTTGCCTACAATTAGCGTCGCATTCGTGCCAAAGTCTGGTTTATAGATGCTTTGGAGATTTCCTTCCAAATCATAAACATAGAATCCCAACATGGTAGGAATGAAAAAACTTTCATTTGAAACAAACTGAGCTAACCCCATCCTACTTCCAGAGTAGTTTTCTGGCCCGTCTCCTTCTCGGTTAAACTGTGCTATGATTTCTCCTTTAGCATCCGTGGTAAAAATATCCGAGTTGTTTTGATCCAGGAGCAAGTATGTTTGCCCATCTGGACTGATATCCATCATCACCAGTGAACCTAAATAGTCCACCACGAGAGAGTCATAAATTTCAAACTTCAACTCCTGATCTGATAGCGACACCATTGGCTTTTCATCTTTATCAGCAGAGCAGGCAAAAGCAAATGCGCATAAGGCAATGAGTAAGTTCTTTCTCATTTTTTCTTTAGTTGAAGTTTATAAAAAATAATATAGTCTTGTTCCTCACTTAAATACTCGTCATTCCGGAGTCCGAAAAATGGTTTTGAAACATCGTCAATTTCGAAGATGCTCTTCACCTTCATTGGGAGTTGGATTTCATTAGACCAACCTTCCTCTTCATTATAAATCTTGAGGACCTGATTTAATTGGTTGAAGATTTTTGGAAAGTTCTCCTCTTTGCCCAGCTCTTGAATAGCGTACTGTCCCTCATCTATGCCTTCCCAGTATTGCACAAGTGTTCCTGATGGTGTGGCATAAACCCCAATGATATTTCCAAGAATCATCCTGCTAAAATCGCTGTATTCAAATTCATCTTTGAGAATTGGACCTTGGATAAATTTATTGGGCCGGAAGTCTAAACTTTCCACAAAGGCCCCCTCATTATTTAAGTCGAAAACATGGATCAGCGGCTCATTTGAAAAGGCTAAGTAGATCAGGTCATTATTCACTCCAAATGAGATTGTTGGCCTATCGTAAAGGTCATCTGTCGAGAACTTGGAAGTAGCTGGGGCTCTCACTAGGGCATTGCTTTCTCCAGTCTTCGGATCAAATAGTTCCAGGAAATTTTCGTCCCTTAAGTAATGAGCTGTATATGGGCTCTTGTCATCTCTTCCGGCATACCACATCAAGATTTTGCCTTTCCAAAATTCAAATGCATTTGAGTTGGTTGGACCATCAAATGATGTCGAAGGAAAGGGCATTTCTATTTTTTGCTCTACCTGAAGATCTCCATCCAGGTAGTAGAAAACATTCATAAAGTTTTTGATGTAAATCCCTCCAAGGGAGTCCAACTCAATTGTGTCAAGAAACTGGAAAGACTCAGGCCCATCTTTAGGAAATTCTCGCTCTACCAGGACATTCCCTTCGTAATCTATCTTTATCAGCCGATTAGTGGTGTATTCAAACAAAACTCCGGTACCATCCCGGAACTCCGCAGCGGTAACCTCTCCTAGAATATCAACCTGAATAGAATCCAGTATTTCTAGTTCCCAAGATTCTTGAGTGATAGTCTCTGAAGAATCCTGGGATTCAGAACATCCTGCTAGAATTATAGCTGAAAAAATAATGAAGAGGTTTCTATACATTACTCGATTACCACACCCACCTTATAAATTCTCCGAAATTCTTCTTCTACTTCTTTAGAAGCTGGCCTTTGCATCCAAAGATAATCCCCAGCTGAGGCAAAAGATGCATTTGGCAATTGATCTGTCATGTCAAGCATTCCTAAATAAGCAAGAGACGCCTCCTCAAAAACCAATACACCACTTTTTACATCTTTTTCATACCTATTGTACACCTCTTCAACTTCCTCTTGGGAGCTACCATTTTGAAACATTGCCATGATTTCCTCCATTTTTTCAGGTGCCATTCCACAATAGTATGAAACTAGGATTTTTCCATCTACGAGGTGAATGTCCCGAATCGCTGCTGTATTTCCGGTAACAGTGATAGATCCTTCACTAAAAGAGGAAAGTTCCTTTCCCTCTATTTCCATGAAGTCTGGAATTTCTAATTGGATCAATGAATCCATAGATGCTCCATTTTCACTTAAGGTCATCACATGCAAAATAGGCTCGCCACCGAGTGCTGCATACAATTTATTACCCTTCGCTCGAAATGCGGGAGTATAATCACTAGGGTTATACCCCATCCCATTTAAGAAGATACTACCTTCTGGAAAGGGAAGAATCTCCGTGCTTTTTTCACCCTCAACATCGATCAACTCCAGGGCATGAAACTTTTCATAAAATTCCATTTCACCAGGATAACTATCATGACTTCTTACGGTCTGTGAAATGATGTAATCCTTTCCGCCAAAACTGGTTGTACGATTGGTTTTTCCAACTTGAGACAAAAGCGCAGCCATGGATATGGGTTCAGGATGATCTATTTTCTTAACCAGGTTTCCTTCAAGATCATAGATGAACGCTCCGGCCATTCCTAAAAGCTGAATAGAGTTATCGTCATAAAACCCTGGTAATTGCATCAAAAACCCATAGGAATCTGGGGTGTCTTCCGTCTTTTTGAATTCATTAATTACGTTACCCTCCAGATCTGAAATGATGATCATCTGATCTACATAATTGTAGAATATTGCCTTGCCTGCCTCTTCGTTTATGTCAGCCAAAAGCGGGTCACCGAGATAGCCAAAATCGAGAGAATCCAGTATTTCCCATTCAAGTGATATATCGGCATTTGTACTGCTCGTTTTACTTTCTGAATTCTCAGAACAAGAGACTAGGCCTGCCATCAGGCAGGCTATTATGAGTACACATAGGTATGTCTTCATGGATTAATTTTTTGAGTTTTTATTTTAGAAAGGAACTCATTCTGCATCAAGACCCACTTTGTAGATTCTGACAAAGTCTTCCTCAACATCCTCAGGAGCATCTCTCACCATCCAGAGATAATTATCCCCAGAGACAAAATTGATGGATTTAGCCTTCTCTGGCATTTTCAACTCTCCTAGAAATTCCAGGCTATTCTTGTCAAATACGAGTACTCCTCTGTCCACCTTTTTTTC
>CAZLUY010000218.1:0-4982 GCA_964562785.1 uncultured Limnohabitans sp.
TTTTATCAGTTGAAATCAGGAAGCATTAAGCTTCAAAGAATATTACCTAATGGTGAAAGTACAATTGTACGAATCATCACTAAGGGACAAATCTTTGGCGAAAAGACATTCAGCCAGGACAGGAACGTATTGACGTCTTCTTTTGCAGTTGCCCTTGAGGATAATACGGAAATCGAAAAAATTGCTTGTATCTCTACTCTTCCAGAGGAATGGGTAAATCAAATCCTTCAGCATCTTTCTGCAGACTCATCTGAAAACCTTGCACGTTATGAGCGAGTGATTTCTTTGGAATCAGAAAAGCGAATCAAATACTACATGAAGGAACTAGCCCAGCGAATAGGTGTTAGGTATGGAGACGAAACTCTTCTAAAGATTAACCTAACACATCAGGAATGGGCGTTATACACGGATACAAGCCGTCAGACCGTAACTCAAACGCTTTCTAAACTCAAGAAAGAGGGTCTGATCACTTACTCCAGAAACAGAATATTATTTAGAAATCTTGATACCTTTTAATACCAAAACCATGAAACTATTTCAAAAAAGCACCTTATCTCTGGCAATTATAGGCCTCCTTGCAAGCTGCAGCAACTCAGATGATCTTGAACCTACTACCTCACTTCCAGAAAGCCAGTTACCAGCTAATTTCGAGGTGATCAAAGAAGGTTCTCTTACTGCCCAAAGCAGTACCAATACAAGAGGAATGGTACAAATAGTAAAGGATGAAGCTGGCGATTATTTCGTCCGTCTTTCTGAAGACTTCACGACCAAATTTAGTACTGGAACAGTAACTGTATACCTTTCTAATTCTGCTGGATTGAATTTAAATCAGGCAAGTAGCTTCCAGTTGGTTTCTGTTGTTGATGATCCAGGAGAGCATTTCTTTCCTCTTTCTGGAGCTCCGGATGATAGCTTCTCGCACGGAATCATTTGGTGTGGAGCTGCGGCAATTCCATTTGGATTTACACTCTTAGATTAAAGAATTACACTACAACAAAAAAAAGCGGCAAATGCCGCTTTTTTTTGTCCTATTCTCTAGTCTCTTATTCCACTGGAAGTTCGAATGAAAACTCAGTATAGGATTCGGAATCGGAATGGATCTCAATATCCGCACCGTGTATGGAAAGGATCTTTTTAACGATGGCTAAGCCCAATCCTGACCCTTCAATTCCCTCACGATCTTTATCAATTTTGTAATACCTATCGAAGATCGCTTCAAGATCCTTTTGAGGAATTCCATCTCCCGAGTTACGGATACTTACACTTACTCCCCCATCCGTTGAACAGGCATCGATCACTATTTCACCCTTCTCAGGGGTGTATTTTACAGCATTATCCAAGAGATTTTGAATCACCCTGTCTAGCAATGACAAATCAGCCTTAACCGTTGGTAGATCCTGGCAAATGGTTGTCTTGATAACAATCTCCTTTGCCTGAGCTAAAAGCTCATACTTAAGGCTTGAATCATACAGTAATTCCTGAACCTTCATCTCTTCCATCTTCACATTCATCTGACCCGACTCCAGCTTGGAAAGGTCAAATAGATCTGCCACCAACTTGGTCAGTCTCTCCGTGGAATCGGTGATGATTTTTAGGTACTTCTCCTTCTCCTCCTTAGAAATCTTATCTCCTTTTATTTGCAGTGTCTCTACGTAGCCGTTAATGATGGCCAATGGGTTTCTTAAGTCATGAGAGACATTGGCAATTAATTCTCTTCTGAGTCGATCTACTTTCTTAAGTTCCTCAATATTGTCGAGAAGGGTATCAGCCATATGATTGAAGGTATCCCCAAGAACATTAAGCTCTGACTTGGAATCTGTCACAGGGACACGCGCTTCCAGGTTACCTTCTTTAAACTGATTAACAGCCACAATTACCTTTCGCAAGTGTCTGGTCAGCCAGCCAATCAATACTAATCCTATTAGCATCGCCACTACGAGCGTAATCACCACTGAACCCAGACTTAGTTTAATCCAGTAGCTATCAAACAAGGATGCAGCTACGGTGTCAAACCTTTCACTTTCTAGTGTGATGTAAACATAGCCAAGTAAATTTCCTTCTTCGTAAACCGCTGTCGCCGAAAAGACAGCTTCCTCTCCTGGGTTTCGTGGATCATCTCCACAGATGTATTCTTCGCCTGAAGCAGCAATAAAATCCTTAACAGGATCAATATTGACTCTCTTCAACTTGACCAGCTGGTCCAGGACAACATAGGAAATAATCTCCCCTTCAGGATCCAGCAAATAGACCTCTATTCCGGGATTCACTGCCATCATGGAATGCATAATGGTTCCTAAAGCCTCCTCATTGACCTCGCCATTCTGGAAAGGATTGACTTCCTTGATTAGGTAATCAGCCACATCCGCATTTAATCTTTGCGTGGTGGCTTGAAAATATCTTTGGGTAGAATAGGCCGTGATTAGGACATAGGAAAAGCCCACAATCAACAGCACACCAATAAAGGACAAGGATATTCTCCAATACAAGCTTCTCATAACTCTTTAAATTTCGTCGTTGAACCTATATCCCACTCCCCAAGTAGTCAGAATAAACTTTGGGTGATTTGGGTCTTCTTCAATTTTTGATCTTAATCTATTGATATGGGCATTTACCGTATGCTCATAACCGCTGAAGTCATAACCCCAGATCAATTCCAATAGCTCTCCTCTGGAATAACTTCGTCCTGGATTTTTAGCCATCAAGAGCAATAAATCAAACTCCTTTGGAGTAAGCTCTACCCTTTTCCCATCCAGCAATACTTTTCTCAGAGATTCATCAATTTCCAACTCATCGTAATGAAGACTCTTCGCCTTATTTTGAGCGGATGCCTTATACACATCCTGACGACGCATGATAGCTTTTACTCGAGCAATAAATTCTCTGATTTTAAATGGCTTAGTGAGGTAATCATCTGCTCCGGATTCCAATCCAATAATCTTGTCAATTTCCTCACTTTTCGCAGTGAGCATCAAAATTGGAGTGTAATTATCCAGAGCCCTCAGGCGCTGACAGATAGATATCCCATCCATCTCAGGTAGCATTAGATCCATTACTATGAGTTCAAAGTCCTGAGAGTTTGCCATCTCAAAACCCTGGCGACCATTGTTCTTCACTTTTACATGATAGTCCTGATCGCTCAGATGTATTTTGATGAGCTCACTTATGTTAGGATCATCTTCGATTACTAATACCTTCTTCATGGAAATGTAATAAGCTTGAAAGTTAAGTTCTAAACATCACGAAACTATCACAACAAAGAAGGTAAGCTGTTAATCCTGGCTCAGGATAAAGGAAAGGTCTTCTTTCCTACACTTCTATATCGTTGAGAAAGGAGGCGATGACAAAAGCAATAATGGAAATTATAAACCCCCACATGAAAATACTGTAACTCTTACGGAGCAGGCTATATTTTCTTGATAGCACTTTACCCAAAAAATAGATATCCCTGACCATACTACCATAGAGGTAGTCATCATCTTCCATTAGGGTCTTCATACCACTGGAATATTCATCCAAACTCATTTTATGAAAATTACCAAAGTACAGGAGATTACCTTTTTTGGACGAAATATCCTCTTTGGTTACCATTCCTTTAGTCACCTTTGGTCTTGTGGCCAAAATGGAAAAAACCATAGCCAATAGAGAAGTAGTAATCAACAGTATCGCTGGTATGGTGAATATTGGAAACTCTTCAAGCTTTCTGAAAAGGACCGTAACCACAATGGAAATGATAATGGAATTCACTGAGATCATAATATTGGCCTTGTTATCAGCCAATGAAGAAAGATCCATGTGATTTTTAGATGTTACACGGAACATAGTCTCTACTCCTTTGGTGAGTTTCTTCTTTTTCTCCTTAGAGTTGGTTTTCTCTAGTTGTTCAGTTAGCTCCTCGGCCATTACTCAATTTTTTTTCTAAAGATTAGAATTTGGCTTAATGCAAAAAAGACTATGAGCCCAAAACCCTCAGGTTCAATGGATTTTTTTGCATATTGAATTGGAAGATAACTTTTCTAAACGAATCTATGAACCTTGGTCAGATTTTAATTCTGGTACTTTTAGCACTGAGCAACTGCCTTCCTTCGAATGAAAAAGAGTATGAGGGCTCGCTTCCAAATGGCTATTCACTTGAGAATTTTGAAAAAGTAAAACTCACTATGGTGATGGAAGAAATCTCCGGAATCGAATGGGTTGGGGAGGATGAGCTATGGGCAATTGAAGACGAATCTTCCATTATTTACAAGATTGATTATGAAAGTGGCAAGGTGATCGATCAGACCAAATTTGCCAAAAATAGAGATATAGAAGACCTTTTGGTTAAAGATGGTGTAGCGTGGATTTTGGAAAGTAATGGTAAGCTCTATCAATGCTTCAACCCTTTTGAAGAGGACGAGGAGACCTTTGAGTTTAAATTCCCCATTAAGGAGAATCGAGACTTTGAAGCGATTCTTACATGGGAAGGAACAGATGATCTTTGGGTCTTTTGTAAAGACTGTGAATGGGACGATGGCCCAAAAAAGACCTCCTACTTCCCATTTGCTATAGATAAAATGGAGTATCAGACCAATAGGCAAAAGGAGCTCAAGAGGAAAGAACTGCGAAAACTGCCTTCAGGAGACGAGGAAAAGAAATACCAAATGCGCCCTTCAGGAGCCGCAAAGCATCCATTGAAGGATGAAATTTACATCATCTCTTCTGCTGGTCACTGGCTTTTGGTTTGCGATCTGGAATGGAATCTCAAAGACGTTTATGAATTGGATAAAGGCTTATTCAAACAGCCGGAAGGAATAACTTTTGATCCTAAAGGGAACCTTTATATCTCAAATGAAGCTAGAGGAGGTACACCTAACCTATTGATTTTCGAATACAACCCATGAGATGCTTTTTATTCTTTTTGGTCATCCTTTTTTCTTTTAATGCCGCAGCTCAGGAAAACCCTCTTAAGTTCAGGCTTTATTTGATTGGAGACGCAGGGGAATTTG
>CAZLUY010000219.1:0-6496 GCA_964562785.1 uncultured Limnohabitans sp.
TATCGTTGACCAAAATTCCCACCTCCGTAATAAGTGATGCCACATGAGCCTGAGAAGTAACCAGATTGCTCAGGGTGATTTACCCTGGCCTCTTGTTCACCGATAGGGTAGATTCTTGCCAATCCATTCTCGTCATGATCTGAAATATTCTCCAAGGAATGATCAGTAATCAAAGGGTTTTCACCAATGTATCGATCAGGAAAAACCAAATGAGAAATATGGGTAAGGTTATGTGTTTCAAAAACCCGGTCATATTCATCCATGGCCAATCCAAATCCACCCGAAGACTCGCCTAAGCGAATCATTTCCCTGGTGTCCAAATTGAACTTAAAATCCTGTCCTCGAAGATTCATACGAGTATCAGGCTCACCCCACCAATAGGGTCTTCCATCATTACCACCATTGGCAGCATAAATCCATCCGTCCAAGCCAAAGGTTAAGCCATTATAATTATGCTGAAGGTTTCCTGTAGAAAAGCCTCCCATCAAAGTGTCCACTTTATCCATGACATAATCCTCATTATCATCACGAACAAATAGTAAATAAGGCGGAGCGGCTACCAAAGCACCTTTCTTATAGGGAATAAAGGAAGTAGCTAATTGAAGGTTTTCAGCGAAGACAATGGATTCATCATACACCTGATCCCCATCCTTATCCTTCAGAATTAAAAGTCGACTTTCCTTGTCTTCAAAAGGGTAGCCAGGCATTTCCAAAACCATGGCATCACCCTTTTCATTAAAGTCCATATCTACAGGGTCTTTAATCAAAGGTTCAGAGGCAACCAATTTTAAATCAAATCCTTCTTCAATTTCAAAACCTTCAGGAACTTCACTAGAACTTGGAGATTGACAGGCTTGAATAAATAACCAAATGGGGATGGAATAATAGATCAGCTTCTTCATAGTCAACAGGTTTGGGTGGGTGAAAAAGCAATATCAGAAATTGGTAGTTTGATTGCCAATTAAAATTTATTGGAGATCTGATTTTTCTATAAAAGCCGCTTTTGTAATCTCAATTTTGATGAAATCAATAAGGGTTTATCCGCTAACCTTTCCACAATCTAAAACTTCATCAAGAATTCAACATCAGTTTGAGCTGAGTCAAGTTCAGTTCTCCAGCCACCTCCCAATGCTCTGTAAAGGTCTACATATGCATTCAACCTGAGCTGCATAGTTTCCGAAGCTTTCAGAAGTGCTGAGAATTGGGACCTCTGTAGATCAAGAATCTCTAAATATGAGGTGACTCCATTTTCATATCTCACCCATGATAAATCTAATGCTTCCTGAGCGGCCACGGTTTGTCTCATTCGAGAGGCTAACTCTGCCTCATAGGTTTCCATGGATATGAGCGCATCCTCAACCTCAGCGATGGCAGTTATGTAGGTAGCCTCATAGTCCAAAAGCAGCTGTTCAGTTCTTACTTTTTCAATTTCAAATCTCCTTTTATTGGCTTTCATATTGAAGAGCGGACCAAAGAGCTGTCCACCTAATCCAGCGAAGAAAAATGCGGGGTTAACAAAGGATCCTCCCATATCGGCAGAGAGTGTCAATTGTGGATATTGCAAGGCCTCAGCTGCACCAATTCTTGCTGTTTGAGCTTCAAGCCTACGTTCTGCCGCCATCAAATCAGGCCTTCGGCTGAGCAGTTCAGAAGGTAAGCCAATTGGTATTTCTGTCGAGAAATCTTGCTCCTGAAGTGGAACTCCTCTTTCGATTTCTAAGGGAGGAACCCCAATCAGAATAGCCAAGCTGTTTTCAGTAAGCCCCCTTAATCGCTTAAATGTCTCAATAGAAGCAACTGCTTCTTCCGTTTGAATAATTGCCTGCTTAACATTCACATCAGATACGAGTCCTGCACGGTTTCGACTAGAAACTATTTCATAATTTTCTTGCCAAGACTTGAGAGTGTTCTCAGAGATAGAAAGCCTGTTGTCAATATCCCTTAAGAGAAGATAGGCGTCTGCGATTTGAGATATCAGGGTAATCATCAGGCTTTTATAGCCTTCCTGAGTAGCAAGGTATTCGCTGAAGGAAGCATCTCTAAGATTTCTCAATCTGCCCCATAAATCAACCTGGTAAGCAACTGTAATACTTCCACTTGCAGCACCTGCACCACCATTAGAAGATTGATAATCATAACCACCACCGATTCCGTAATTAATGACCGGGGCGAGATTTGCACGGACAATATTGAACTGTAATTCAGCTTCAACTATCCTGAGCGCAGCAATACTTAGATCCTGATTATTATCTATGCCTTGCCTTATTAAATCTTGGAGGACACTATCCTTGAACATTTCCCACCAAAAGACATCTACACGGATGGAATCGCGGTTGTCCGAAAATCTGTAACTCTCTGACAGAGTCTCAATGGCTTTAGACCTTTCGTAAGGCTGACCCAGCTTACATCCTACGAGAATCAGGACAAGAAGAAATATGTATATGGGACTATGCCGCATTTGGGACAATTTTAGGTTTTTGGTAATGATTGATGATCTGCCTCACGGAAACCACATAGAAGACCGCTAAAAAAATTTGAAATACTCTCGTCCAAACTTTTGAGCCTGCTTCAGCATCGCCTGAAGTTGTGGAGCAAAGAATCAGTAGAAATGTGGAAAAGGCCATTCCATACAGTGGGGCTGCCGGCTTTCCGCTAAAGACCTGTTTACCCAGTAGAAGCCCAGCCAAAAAGACCAGAAGAAGGAAGAAAGAAAACTCGGGCACAATGGTTAGTAATTCATAGGCTATTATTGACAAAATACCTCCGGCGAGATTTCCTAAAATCATCGCCCCACCAGCTTTGAAACTATCCCCAAAATTTGGCTGCATTAAAAACAAAGCAATGAAGATCATTGAGAGGATGGAAGTTTGCAGATTGAATAAGTAGAAAACCAATAGTACCGGGGCAAAAATCAAAACATTGATACCTGCAGAGCGGAACCTTCTCAAGTCATCTACTGGGTCATTTTTCGGGGCCGGTGGCGGTTCAGGCAACTTACCTTTCCAGGGAATAAAGGCAAAAATCAACCAAGTAAATACGATGGCAAGAAGGCTGTCCAGGGCCATACTTAAAGAAACTTCTAGTATCAATTGCTGAGAGGCCAATCCCATAATTGGCACCAAAGCAAAAGATATAATAAGCCAGGTTCGAATTAGCGGTGTGACGTATTTGCTGTTGGTGTAAAAGAGTAAAAAAAGAATAAAGTTGAGTAATAAGAAGAATAGAAGAGGGTAACCAAGAAACAACTTGGTAAACCACAGGGCCAGATATAAGGAAACCCAGATAGCCAAGAGGAAAATTATCCCACCTTTTAGCTTGGGAGGAGGAGAATCAGATGCGAAGAAAGAAAGGCTGAGTATTGGTAAAAGATAGGAGAGTAGCCATCCAAAGCCGGATGAGATAGCAACCAATAAAGTTGTGCCTAAAGCGTATCTGAGAATATTTCTTGAAGTATGATCCAAGCCTCGATTACCTTAAAAAAGACAAATAACTATTCAACCTGATCCTGAACCTAGCAATACTGTTAAGAATAGCACTTTCACCTGTGTATATTACCACATCTACTTGTGCTCCCAATCTGGACATATCTCTTATTTCTTGTTGATCAATAGATATAATGACCGGGAATCTTTGTGGATCTCTTAACCATCCTTTTGAGCTTTGAACACTCGGTAGTTCATTGCGGTCAGCGTAGCCTGAAGTCACACCGGAGCCTATACTTTTTATGGTTCCTTCATAGATTTTTCCTGGAGTGAGATCAAGGGCAAATTCGACCTTATCTCCAATTTTAGTATTGGCCAAATTGTTTTCCTTCAGATCTGCCTGAATCCAAATATCAGTTGAGGAAATAAACATAGCCAATGGCTGCCCCGATTGACTGAAATAACCTAGATCCACATTATAGCTATCTATAATTCCATCAGCTGGAGCGTAAACCGTGGAAAATTCTAAATCCAACTGGGCCTGTTCTAAGGCTGCCAAAGAAGCTCTGAATTGGGCGTTCTTTTCTCCTGAAATTCCTAACTGTTGTTGATCTCTTTCGAGATTAGCTTGTGCCGATGTGACCCTTTCGGTGGCCTGCATTAGTGAGGTTTCTGCTCTATCCCTATCGGCTTGTGATAATGCACCTGGATTTTCTTCCAATACGGACTGAACGCGGTCATAATTTCGCTGCGCACGATCTAATTGTGCTCTGGCCACGCCTAAATTGGCCGCGGAAGACTTTACCGTTGCTGATCTGGCGCCCACTTGTTGCGCAGTATTTTCCAGATTTGCCTCTGCAGTTTTAAGGGCTATTTCGAAGGGCCGCTTATCCAATTGAAAAATCACATCACCGGCTTTGACTTTGGAGTGAAGGTTAACATTAATTTTGGTGAGGTAGCCAGATACTCTGGGAGCCACAGGAATTGCCAAGCCCTTGATAGTACCTTGATCCGTGTAGGGTGTATGTCTATCAGATAAGACATACCAGGTAAAAATTACAATACTTAATATGAGGACTACGCGGGTAAGGATTTTTACCGGATCAGTCTTTTTCTTTTTTGCTGAATCAGGATTTCCCTGAGATTCTACTCCTACACCTTTATTGTTTTCCGCTTCAGACATATGATGACTTTATCACAGTGTTTTTCAATTAAGTCTCAAAATAGATTTTTTAAATAAAATCCTTAGCACATGTCTGGACTAAACATTTGGAATCCCATGTTTTTGAAACTCCTTTATTAAGAGCTGCCATTAACAATCCTTGGCAATCGTTGTTCTTAAATTATGCACCCCAACAAAGTTAAGGCGAAGGAGGGAGAGGAGTCAGTTTGGGATTACCCCCGTCCACCGAGATTAGAAACATCAAGCAATCACATTAGGATCATCTTCAACGGTGAGATAATCCTGGACACCAATACTTCTTTCAGAGTTTTGGAAACCAGTCATCCGCCCACTTATTATATTCCGATAGAAGCGTTCAAAGAAGGAGTACTGGTTCCTGTTGAGGGAAGTTCATTTTGTGAGTGGAAAGGAGAGGCCCGGTATTATGATCTCGCTCTTGGTGATTTGGTAGCTGAAAGGGCTGCGTGGGGTTATAAAAATCCAACCCCGTCCTTTTACCCCATTAAAAACACCATTTCTATTTATGCCCATAAAGTGGATGCCTGCTATGTTAATGATGAGCTAGTTCAGGCACAGGAAGGTGATTTTTATGGAGGATGGATCACAAGCAATATCGTTGGACCTTTTAAAGGCGCTCCTGGAACATGGGGCTGGTAAGAAGTTCAGAAAGCACAACTAGAATTCCATATTTAGTGATTGCTCTGATTTGACCATTAGTGTGGTTGCACTTACCGCGATCAAATCCCTGAGATTAGATTCCAGATCATTTTTAATCCAAACCATCAATCGATTTGCTGGAAAGGTTTGAACAGCTCCGATGGTTTCTCCATCAGCAACAAATCGATAGGCTTCCATGGGTTTGAATAATGAAGAGCTTTTACCATTATTCCAGCGGCTTTCTGGAATGATATCAATAATCATATCTCCGTTGACAACTTCCCCTTGAAAGGAGGAAGGAAGTTCACCAGGAACAGGAGGATTCTCAGAGGAAAATGGTGTGTAAGTAATAAATAGGCTCCAGGTCTCTTCCCAATCTGAAAAGCTAAAATCAGCGATAAAGAGATCTTTCTGATTCAGCTCTGCATATGACCAACCAGTTAGGGTCCTAATCAGCAAGCTGTTCTGTTCATCCAGTTCGATGATTGAAGAAAAAATAGTATTGACAGTAATGCTTTCAGATTGCTCTCCTCTCAAAACAAAAGAAGCTTTGGTTTGAGATTCTGAACTTGCATCTCCTGACCAGAAATTGGACTTACCAGTGGTACTGGTCCAACCTTGCTTACCAGAGGTGACCTTAAAAGGTCCAAATTCAAATTTCCCTATTGCAGCAAACCCTTTTCTTTTAGCCTTAAAAGCATCTGATTCTTGGAGGAATGACTCTTCAAGGTACATATGGGATTGAGCCTGCGTTTCCTGATTGATAGAGATTAAATAAAGACTGAGAAAAAGGAATAGGTAGAGTCGTTTCATTTATGAATGAACTTGAATCAAGGTTTATATTAAGTTAAAAATAAAAATACACCGAGCTTAATAAAGGGTGAAACATCAGAATAAAACTCTTCAAAAATACCTGGTATTGGGTATAGTAATTCACTTAAAAAATGCTCATTTTTAAGTAGTTACATCAATATTTTTTAGCTATGACCGAGATCACAAAGAGCAAAGGATTTTTCAATGATGCACTTACAACTGGTATTGAGGTTTTACCAAATACAGAACTAGCGAAACCCTTATTAGATAACATTTCCTTAAGCGAGCTCAATTTTCCTGTAAACCTTATAGAGGGCGAAGTAAAAGCCACTGGAAATCAAGATCAGGTTCAGTTTAAGGGCTTGGAGAATTTGAATATTAATGGGAGTACAGGAATGAAGATAGCCTTCCTTAATTCCTC
>CAZLUY010000220.1:0-2075 GCA_964562785.1 uncultured Limnohabitans sp.
TTTAATACGATTATTTTCGTACTTCATTTGATTTACGAGGGTCTTCGTATAACTTTGTACGAAAGCTATCGTAAGAACTATCATGACTAAACCAACAGAATCAGAATTAGAGATTCTTTCTCTCCTCTGGGAAATGAAAGAAGCGAGCGTGAGGCAAGTACATGATCGCTTGACCGAGACCAAGGAAACGGGTTACACAACCACCTTGAAGATTATGCAGATCATGCATGCAAAAGGTCTTGTCACTCGTGATGAGCAAAGTCGATCTCACATATATCGACCAGCTACTAATAAAAAAGAAACTCAATCATCCCTTATTAAAAACCTGATGAATACTGCTTTCGGCGGATCAGCTCAAAACCTTGTAATGCAGGCTTTGGGTCAGGAGAAACCTAGCAAGGAAGAGCTGAGTGAAATTCGAGCATTTTTGGACCAACTAGAGAATAAGAAATGAGCACTTTTTTAGACCAATGGATTTCTGAGAATCTTCTCTCAGCAATGGGATGGACTTTGATCCACTCCGTATGGCAAATGCTTCTGATTTCAGGATTACTTTGGGTTAGTCTGAAGGTCTTTAGCAAGAAAAGCCCAGCTACTAAATACATGATGGCTTATGCCTCCATGGCTCTCTGTCTTTTGGTGGTTGTTGGTACCTTCATTTATCAGATAAATACTCAGGTAACGGTGGCTGATGTTACTGCCTTTTCAGGAGCGGTTGAAATTTCACCTTCAATGTTAGGGCTAGAGGCTTTAGAAGAGACATCTTCCCGATGGGCTTCAGTGGTCAATTTTCTTGAGCCGCAGATTCCGTATTTAGTTAATATTTGGTTCTTCGGAGCATTGCTATTTATGGTAAGGCTTTTTGGAAACCTTGCAGCTATCAGGAATCTCCGAATGTCAAGTCATACCAATATTGAGTTTGGTGTGGAGAAGACGTTTTACCGATTGATGGGTAAAATGGATCTTCCGAATTCAGTGGAATTACGCCTGACAAATATGGGTACTTCACCGATGACCTTCGGTTTCTTGAAGCCAATTGTACTGCTCCCAGCGGGTCTGATATTTCATTTGAGCCCAGTGCAGCTTGAAGCTATTTTCGCTCATGAGCTCGCACACATTAAGCGAAATGATTACCTGGCGAATATGATCCAATCCATTTTAGAAGTAGTCTTTTTCTATCATCCTTCTTTTTGGTGGATTAGCCAAACGATTAAGGAGTTGCGTGAAAATGCGGCGGATGATTTAGCCATTCAGTCAGGAGTTAAGCCTGATGTGCTGGCCCACAGCTTGGCAGAAGTATTGAATTTTGCACAGGAACAAAGTGCGGACCTGGCTCTTGCAGCTTCTAAGAAGAGAAACCCAACACTACAAAGAATAAAACGCATTCTGGGCCAGCCAGCTCAGACATACCCACAAAACCCTATTATTTCACTACCTATGATTTTAACACTATTTATTACCCTTGGATTGGTGGCAACAGCCGCCCAGGATACACCAGATCCTGCAAATGAAGTAGAGCCTTTAGTTGCGCTCACTGTCCCAGAATTAAGCATTCCTATGGAGGTGGCCTCTTTGCCTGTGACTGTTTCGCAGTCCGCTCCTTCAGTTGAGCTTGCTTCCTTTACTAATGCACAGCCCGCTCTCGCGGTTGTGGATACAACAGAGAAAAAGGAAGTGAAGAAAGAGATCATTATCCATACTGAGGTTGACCATGACACGGATGTAGATAATGATGCAGATGTAAACGTCTTTATTGAAAAAGAAGTAGATGAGGATGCTGGAGTCCTTGTTTGGACAGATAAGGAAAACGGGACTGTTTTCGAATTAAAAGGAGGGAAGAATCTTCAGTTTGACTCTAATGAAAACATTTTCATTATGGATGGAGACACCATTTCCATTCATGGTCCTCATAATCTGAAATTTGATAGCATGTTCCTTGACATGTCGGATTTTCCATCATTCGAGATGGAAGGTTTCCCTGAATTTGAGGTGATGCTTGCCCCTGAATTTTACATTCCAGATATGGAAGGTATGCCTGAGTTTGATTTCGACTTCGAAGGACCAATGGTATTCGA
>CAZLUY010000221.1:0-2580 GCA_964562785.1 uncultured Limnohabitans sp.
TATTCACCATGCTTGATGATAATCGTTCCTCCGAAACCGGGCATGTTTGTAATCTTGGTTACGGTACCGTCAAATACCGCCCTTACTCCTGAACCTGGTTGAGTTCGAATATCAAGACCGTCATTTTCTATAGTGATCCCTTTCAAAGTAGGATGGGCGTGAGTACCAAATCTCTGTGAAACAAAACCGGTTTCAACAGGCCAGGGTAGTTTTCCTTTGTTTCCTGCAAAAGAACTCGATAAGGCAGCAGCTTCTGGAGTCAAGGGCATGGTGCTGCCAGCAGTTTTCTTGGTTTTGGTGTTGGCCTTTTTTGCAGCAGCTTCAGCTAATCGAATTTCCTCTTCAATTACAGCTTTAATCATTTTATTCAGCTGAGCCTGCTCTTTTTTAGTTTGAGCGATCTGCTTTTGAATTTGCCTTTCCTTGGAAGTCAAAGTATTTACCACACCCTGTTGCTTCTGGCGCATAGCTTGAAGCTTTGCTCTTTCTTTTTCGGCTTCGGCAAGAACACTTTGTTTCTCTTCCCTTTTACTCGCGAGCACTTTTTGCTGCTCGGCTAGTTCAACGGTTAAGATTTCTATTTGGGCAGCTTGTTGTTTCCTGCTATCTGAGTATTGCTTCAAATACTTCAGCCTCATGTATAACTGATTGAAGTCTGAGGAACTAAATACAAAGGAAATGATGGAGAGACCACGATTCATCTTAGAAGCATTATAGATCATTCGACCATATTCCTCCTTGAGTTCTTTGAGCTCATTTTCGTTTTCCTTGATTCGATTTTCTGTGTCTCGAATTTCCTGATTGACAAGCTTAACCTCACGATCCAGGGTATTGACCAATTTATTCTGGGCGCGATATTGACTGGTTAAGGCATTTAACTGACCAATAGTGGCGTTCTTGGTTTCCTTGGTTCTCTTGAGGATAATATCAAATTCCTTGAGCCTTTCCTGTACTTCTCGCTTTTGCTTTTCTAGTTCTGCTCGGGTCCTTTTTGTCTGAGCCCATGTGTCCACGGAAGCAAAAAACATCAAGGCAAAAGCCAATAGTCCTATTTTTATTCTAATCCTCATTGACATCAGAATCTAAACGGAAAGCTTAATGGATCATTATATGGCTTGATGGAAACCCATTCAAGATTGATGATTGTGTTTTGCTTCGCTCCGGTTGAAGTCTCGTAGTTCAGATTGAACAGAACATCAATTGGGAAGGGTTGAGAATCCACATCCTGGAAATTTGGGAAACTAGCTAGCAAGGAGCCTCGATCATCGAGTGAATTACTAGTTAATTCTGAGACCTTCCCATGACTCACATCAATCTTGCTGAAGTACCTCACCTCATTCCTTACCTGCGTCAATTCGAAAGAATCTCCGACACGGGCAAGCCTGTCCTGATAATCAAAAGGATGTGGAGGATTAGCCCAGAGTACGTTTTGGAATAAGTCTAATGAAAGGGTCAAACCAAAAATCGTCTTGAATTCCTCATAGGTCATATTGATGTTTTCACCACCAACTCTGTCCTTAATCTGAATTTTCTCTTGAGTAATAAAACCTCTGACAGCTTCAACTCCCATTCCCGGTGACACAGTAAACCACAGCACACTATCTTTTTTAGCTCGGAAATTGACTGTTCCTCGTGTTACTTTTCCGGATTCCTCTTCGATGACAATTTTTGCTCGGGCGCTGAGATAGTCGTAATCGACCATTACAGGCTCAAAATCATCCATTTTTGAGGAGCTGGTAAAAACGTTTGCCTTTTTAGAGCAAGACGAAATGAGTATAATTGAAAAAAGTAATAGCGCTCCCCAAAGAGATTTATTCATGGTATTTTCTCTGCTGAATTTTCAACGACAGTTTATCGGATGCTTCAGGACTACCTTCTGCTTTTTTCCAGTAAGCCACTGCATCATTTTTTTGTCCCAAATGATACAGGATGTCGCCATAATGTTCCAGCATAACACCGCTGGGCTCTTCTTCATTTTCGATCGCCCGGAGCATATACTTGGCAGCTTCCTCGTATTCCTTCATTTGGAATAAAATCCAAGCATATGTATCAAGGAAAGTGCCATTATCAGGAAAGCGGGCAATAACTTTTGCCGCCATTGTTCTTGCCTTCTCTAAATCCCTGTTTTCAAGGGAAAGGAAATAGGCATAATTGTTAAGATTTTGTTCGTCGTTAGGATCTAGTTTGACCGCTTGTTCGAAGTTTTCAAAAGCTTCTTCTTTCTCACCCAAATTGTACAAGGAGCTTCCCATTGTGCTTCTGGCCACTTGCTCCAATTGGGAGTTTTGACCAGCATTGATTTCAAGTGCCTTACCTAATGAGACTACGGCTGAAGAATCCTTTTTGATTGCCGATTTCACGACACCATCATAAAACCAAAAATCAGGTCTGGCAGGAAATTCATCCACTCCAATGATTGTATATTTTTCTAGAGCATTTAAATCAGCAGATTCACCAAAAGAACCAAGAATGACGTCCTCAATCAGTTGCTCATTATCTGGCTTGAGACTAAGAGATTTTTTATAAAACTCCATTGAAGCCTCAGGCTGATTTTCTGCTTTTGCTCGATCACCCAATGCC
>CAZLUY010000222.1:0-3664 GCA_964562785.1 uncultured Limnohabitans sp.
ACCTGGAGCAAATCATTTTGGGTACAGCATTCTTGGGTAGCGGCGGCGGAGGAATGACCAAGACAGGCTACGCATTTTTAACCCAGCTGAAAAAATCACACAAGACCTTGGCAATAAAAATGCTTGAGGCGAAGGATCAAATTGATGAGGAGGCCTATGGCATGGTCATCTGCGATATCGGTGCTATTTCCGCCATAGAAGCTCACCAAAATGAAGCAATACTCGCTGCCTTTAACAGTCTCGCTACCTATCAAAAAAACTATGTTCAGAAAGATACGATTGCGGTATTACCAGTAGAACTAGGTCCGGAAAGCACAATGGTTCCGTTTGTGCTTGCTGCAGAAAATCCTAATGTGGTAGTTCTAGATGGAGACGGAGCAAGGCGAGCTGTCCCCCAAATTGAGCTTACTACCTGGGCTGATGGAGAGCTAAACGTTTCACCGGCAGTTATCACAAATGACCAAAACAAATCCGTGACGCTAGTATGTGACAATGCTGCCAAACTCGATGAAATGCTGAGGCCTATAATAGGAATTTCAGATTTCAATAATTCTGCAAGTCTCGGGATGTTTTCCAACCCTATTTCTAAAATGAAAAAGGCGATGATCCCAGGTACAATTACACTCAGTCAGTATATGGGGAAAATGATCCAATCACTTCAAATGAGGTCGGAGGCTGATTTTGAAACTCTAGACGCAGTGAACGAGCTTAAGGCAGAGTTGATTGGAAAAGGGAAAGTGCTAAACACCCTGGACAATGTTGGAGGAGGCTTTGACCATGGTAAAATCCTGATTGGAGATGCAGAACAACCAGGTCTATTTTACACCATTCTTAATCAGAACGAAAATCTAATCGTGTTCTCTTCAAAGGACACCTCGCCTCTAGCGATTGCACCCGACCTAATTTGTGTCATTACCAGAGATTTTAAAGTCATCACTAATGGTGAAATCTCGAGTCAGGATGAATTATTCATCATTCGAGTACAGGCACCAGAGCGTATGAAATCTAAACGAGTGGTAAAAGGATTTGAAAAACTAATTAATCAGATGGGTTATGCAGGTTCCATGGATGTTAAACCCGCTAATCTCACGGGTCTCGGAGACCTTCTCCATGAGCTACTGGCCAAAATCAAAGCAAACGTGTATTGATACTTTCTGCTTTAAACAAAAAAAGCCTGACTAAGTCAGGCTTTTTTTGTTCATGTCCGCTTTCAGCTCTTGCTTTCTTTGACTGCATGATGTGCTGCTCGTGCAGCAAAGGCCATGTAAGTCAAAGATGGATTTTGAGTAGATGTAGAGGTCATTGATGCCCCATCAGTCACGTAAACATTCGGGACAGCATGCAACTGGTGATGCTTATTTAGTAGAGAGGTTTTTGGGTCCTTACCCATTCTTACTCCTCCCATTTCATGAATGTCCAAACCTGGAGCCTGCTTGCTATCACTGGTTCGAATATTGGTAAACCCAGCTTTCTCAAACATCACAGACATTTGCTCAAGATAATCCTTGGTCATTTTCTCATCATTGTCATCGTAATCCACGGATACTTTCAACTGTGGAATTCCAAAATCATCAGTCAACTCAGAGTCAAGAACAACATAATTAGTCTCCTTCGGAATGGTTTCTCCCATCATATGTGAGCCAATTCTCCAAGGGCCATATTTATCAGGGTTTAATAAGTTGTTCTTTAGGTCCATACCTATAGCATCGGTATCAGCATAGGCACCTCGACCCGCACCGAATCCAGCCGCATAACCTCTTAAGAAATCCGTCTCTTGCTTATACACATTTCGGAATCTAGGGAAATAACCAGATGTTGGTCTTCCACCTGAAGTAGTGAATTCCGCGTGGCCGTCATACTCAGCATTTACTCTTGCTCGATAATTATGGAAAGCAACATACTTACCTAAAAGCCCATTATCATTCCCCAATCCATTCGGGAATCGATTTGACTTAGAATTCAAAAGAATCAAATTGGTGTTCAAAGCAGCTGCATTTAAGAAAATGACAGGGGCATAAAATTCCTCCATTTCCTTAGTGTCCGCATCGATAATTCGCACACCCGTAGCCTTTCCTTTCTCCTCATCATAAATGACAGAATGAACCACGGCATTTGGACGCATGGTCAAATTTCCTGTTCTCAATGCCCAAGGAATGGTTGAAGAGTTACTGCTGAAATATCCTCCAAATGGACAACCTCTTTGACAAAGATTTCTGCTCTGACAGAGCGTTCTTCCCTGATCAGCAAATTTCTCTGGGTTACCATTGATATGAGCCATTCGAGCGGAAATCATATGGCGATCATTTCCATAGTTCTTCTTCAAGGTCTCCTGGAAGTACTTCTCCACCACATTCAATCCGAAAGCAGGAAGGAATTCTCCATCCGGTAAATGAGCTAATCCATCTTTATTACCGGATACGCCAGCAAATTTCTCCACATGGCTATACCAAGGGGCAATATCATCATAAGTGATTGGCCATTCTACGGCATATCCATCTCTTGCAGGCCCCTCAAAATCATATTTTGACCAACGCTGCACGTGACGAGCCCAAAGCAAAGACTTACCTCCTACCTGATAGCCTCGAATCCAATCAAATGGCTTTTCCTGAACATATGGATGCTCCTTGTCCTTCACAAAGAAATGCATCGCATCCTCTCTAAAAGCATAACACTTACTGATTACAGGGTTCTCCTTTTTAATATCCTCAGTTAACTGATTTCGGTGAGGAAATTCATAAGGATGCATATTGGTAGTTGGATAATCCTTAATGTGCTCTACATTCCTACCTCGCTCGATCATTAGTGTTTTCACACCTAAATCACAAAGCTCTTTAGCAGCCCAGGCACCAGAAATTCCTGAGCCAACTACAATAGCTTCATAGGTTCTTTCCTGATCACTTTTTAAATTCAGATTAGCCATTGATTCGTGGTTTTTGAATGTCGGAGATTAACACACTTCCATTGTACTCGCCAGGGAGCAAGGAATGAGGAATAATTTCAGTTTGGATATATTCCGAGGCCATGTAGCCCTGGATAGTAAATCTTTTTGCTGTATTTAAGAAGAAGCTAATCGGTGCAAGCTCCTCGTCTTCGACAATCAAACCTTCCTTAATAATTTCTTCTCTACCGTTGTCACTAAGATTGCTGAACTTGCTTCCCGCCTGATTCTTAACGAAATCTGGGAATGCTCTAAGACCTGACATGAACTTAGCCTGCTGATCAGGTTTCATACAATCATTCACCATCACCAGGATAAAATCAGGCACCTCTATATCTAGGGCTCCCTTGATCTCGCCTGCTGGGATTATTGTATTGGAAATAATACCAAGCAGTTCTTTTTCTGCGTTGGTGATTTGAAGCTTCTCATAAGCGGCGATTATATCATTTGCACTAAAGTCACAGGAAGGAATCAAAGCGAGTCCCCCAGTTACTAAAGCCAAATGTTTTAGAGCGATTCTTCTATTCATATGTTTGGGTATTTTGGGAAATTGAGGAAATAATGTAAGGAAAACAGGCTGTAAATGCTACCCTAATTATTCATCCGGTTTAAGATTTCTGTGCGCCACATTTCAAAGTCTGAACTTAAGGCTTCAACCACTTCAGGATGGTCAGCGGCAAGATTACTGGACTCAGTACTATCCATAGCCAGATTTACCAAATAAAG
>CAZLUY010000223.1:0-2468 GCA_964562785.1 uncultured Limnohabitans sp.
CTGTTCGTTTTGCTTAATGGAAGGCTTGGAACTATCCCCCTTAAATATTCTAGAGGCTAAGGTTCTAAATTCAAGTTCAGTGAAAATGCTCTTTAGCTTCTCTTCATTGAAGCCATCATATTTCATGGCATCACCATCAAATTCTACCGGTACATCTATTTTGATGGTCGCAAGCTCTTTAGAAAGCAGCCCTTGCTCACCAAAGTTCACCACATTTTCTTTCTGCTTCCCTTTTAAATCTTCGGTATTTTTTAGCAGCTCCTCTACAGATCCATAGGCCTTAAGCAGTTTCACTGCCGTTTTTTGACCAATACCAGGAATTCCAGGAATGTTATCCACCGAATCACCCATAAGACCTAGAATATCCCGCACCTGGTCTACATTTTCGATATCCCACTTCTGGCAAATTTCAGCTGGTCCCATGACATCTACCCCATTTCCCATAAAGGCCGGTTTATAAAGGAAAATATGATCATCAACTAATTGACCATAATCCTTATCAGGAGTCATCATGTAAACTGTGAAATCCTCCTTCTCTGCTTTCTTCGCCATGGTACCAATTATATCATCAGCCTCGAATCCATCCATTTCGAGAATTGGAATATTGAAGGCTTCAATGATTTGTTTTACCCATGGTATTCCCACACCAATGTCTTCGGGCTGCTCCTGCCTATTTGCCTTATAGGGCTCATAGCGAACATGCCTGAAAGTAGGGGCATGAGTGTCAAAGGCAACAGCGATATGGGTCGGCTTTTCCTTGTTCAGGATGTCAAGTAACGTATTCGTGAAACCCAACATGATGCCTGTGTTCAGGCCTTTGGAATTAATTCTTGGATTCTTGCTAAAAGCGAAATGAGCTCTATAAATAAGTGCCATTGCATCCAGCAAAAAAAGCTTATTCGGCTGTTTTTGGGACATTATTGGGTGTAGCTAGATTTCTAATTTGTAAAAAAACGAGTTGGTGAATTTACTAAAAATTAAGCGGTAAACCTGCCCAAGATTTAATCCAATTTGGGAGTCAAAAAATTTATTGACACAGATTAACAGGAAAAGAATTTATCGCTAAAAAGGCTGCTAAATCTTTACTTGCTGTAAAGCGGAGTACGCTTGATCAAATAATTAAGTGTGATTTCGTAGGCGTTTTCGCTTGGCCAAAAACTATCATGAGTATCTGAGTAAATGCTTTGACCCTGATCGTTATAAATTCTCAGATCAACGTTCGTATTGAAGTTAGCGCTACTTGTGGATGTCCCCAAATTAGAGGCAGTGAACCGACTTCCCTTATCCTTACTTGAATATGTGTTGGCTGAATAGGAAGACACGCTAGTTTGATTAATGGTCACAGCGCCATAGACCACATATTCTACCCCAAGGAGATTGGCCATTTCTTGTGGCGTCAAACCGATCAAATTATCAACTTCGATTCCACTTTTCACCAACAGGGCATTGGTGGTTTTTGGGTCTTGAATGTCAAAATTTTTGGCCTTCTTCCTGAGGAAGGTATAGCAGTCTGACTGAACCTTTAACCCCATTTTATCATCTCTACTCCCGCCAGAATTCATATAATCAAAAGGCAAGACAGCCACCAAATTATGGTGATCCTGGAGGGCTAGCTGATCTGAAGAAGATTCGTTTGAGGGCTCATCAACCTCGGTGAAAAACTGAACACGCCCGCTAGCAAATTGTATCTTATGAATTTCTGATTGATCCAGAGTATAGGTCAGTGACTCATCCTTGTAAGCAAATTTTATTGTTGCCTGATCAATCTCTAAAACCTTACCAATGAGCTCCTCACCATCAAGCTTAACTACTTTATCATAACTCCTTTCCTGACCTACGGCAAAAGATGAAATCGTCAGGATAAAAAACAGACTTAAAAAAACACGTACCATAACCAATCCTCATTCTTGTTAGGATCAATTTAATGGATTTATGACTCCTTCTTCAAGTAGTCCATGACATTTTTAGCCCTTAGGATGACCAAAACAAGAAGAATTAGCCAAAATGCCTCATTAAATATAAGCTCAAAGCCTGTCCGCTTATTCCAGCCTAGCTCTGGTAAAAAGAAGATAAGAAACCATAATCCCATGATCAGCTTACCTACAATTCCAGCAAACATTACCTTGATCCAGCTCACAGGATAAAAGGCACTCACAAAAATGACAACGCCAACAACTAACCCAAAGGAGCCAAATAAATTGGAAGAAAGACTTTCTCCAACTTCCTCTCTCATTCCCAACCATGAAATCAGATTGGGGCCGAACCATTTATAAAAAGCTGACCAGGCAAATGTGTACATCCCTGCCAGCAGAAGTAGGCCCCGGAAATACATCGGGAAAACAGGAAAGGGTGCTTTTTGATCCATGGGCGGTTTGATTTTCATTAGCTATTTGAACACCTTCAAAGCCTCGAAGTTTGAGGATTATACAAAACTAAGTAAATGAAAAAGGAAAGAAGATTATCCAGAC
>CAZLUY010000224.1:0-4213 GCA_964562785.1 uncultured Limnohabitans sp.
CTTCTTCAGATTGAATCTGTTCAAGGGTAAGCCACTTTTTGTTTGAAAAAGTAAAGTCTAGTTTATTTCGGTAATATCTTGTTTCAGTCGAGCCAAGGATAGGTTTAACTTCAGGTAGGTCAACCTTGGCAATTCTTTCAAATTGATCCAAAACCTGCTGCCTTTTGTATTCCTTTTGCAAGTCATAGTTTATGTGTTGCCACTTACAGCCTCCGCAGGTTCCGAAGTGATCGCAAAAGGGTTCTACTCTTTCTTCTGAGTAAGTATGATACTTGACTGGCACAGCTTCTAGAAAGGAGCTTCTTCCTTTTGTTACTCGGGCATCAATGACATCACCGGGAGCTACGCCTGCTACGAATACCACTTTTTCATCATGATATCCTAAGCACTTACCTTCTGAGGCAATCTTCTCGATTTTAAGATCTGTAATGATCTTATTTTTCATCTTCCTCGACATGGCCGCAAAATTAGGGAATTTGAAGGAAAGTCGAGTGAATTATACAATGATTGACCTATTATCAATTACTAAATCACCGAGACTCTAAATCGATCAAATCCCTATCTTTGGTTTCCTAACCCAAGAAGAAATTGAAAGATAAAGTTGTCATCATTACTGGAGCTACTTCTGGAATTGGAGAAGCCTGCGCTGAAGTATTCGGGCGAGCTGGGGCTAAAGTTGTAATTACCGGAAGGAATGCACAAAAACTAGATTCAAGCGCTCAGAAATTAGAGGCTAAAGGTATTGAGCATATGTCAGTTTTGGCAGACGCTAGTAGCGAGGCCGACAATGAAAGAATGGCGAAAGAAGTAATTGATCGATATGGGCGTATAGACATACTGATCAATAATGCCGGAATATCCATGAGAGCTCTGTTTGAGGAGATGAACCTTGAAGTCTTTAGGCAAGTGATGGATATCAATTTCTGGGGTACGGTTTATGCCACAAAATATTGCCTCCCCTCGATAATCGAGAATAAGGGCTCAATCATCGGTGTTTCTTCTATCAACGGGTATCGTGGTACGCCAGCTAGATCAGCTTACACGGCTAGTAAATATGCCATGAACGGATTCTTCGAATCTTTAAGAACAGAGGTGATGAAAAGAGGAGTTCATGTTTTGGTAGTCGCCCCAGGGTTTACAGCTTCCAATATCCGGAACAATGCGCTAAATGCTGACGGAAAATCTCAGGGCGAATCTCCAAGGGATGAATCTAAAATGATGACGTCTGAAGAAGTCGCCGAAGCAATGCTAAAAGCCACCAGAAAAAGAAAGAGAGATTTAGTATTAACAACTCAAGGAAAGTTGGCTGTCTTTCTGAACAAGTGGATTCCAGGGATAATGGATGGGATGGTTTACAATGTAATGGCCAAGGAAGCCGATTCCCCTTTTAAATAAATGCAGGAATCCATTTTCCAAACCTATCTGAATCGTTTGATAGACTTATCCTCGAAGAATAAGTCAATGTATCTTTCGAAAACAGAGGGTTCCGGAATTCTTGATTTGTCTGATTTCGATTTTTTAAATGGGGGCCCAGCTTTTGAGCTAATTAAGGCCCCAATCCAAAGAAAGTCCGCCTTTGCCATTCTTCCAGAGTCCGATCCGAGGCAAGCCGAGACAAATCAACTCTCAAAGTCATTATCCAGGCTGAAATTTAAAAGCGATTTGATTTTTGACGAGACCGGAAATCAAAGCCTATCCATTGCATGGTTATTTGTTGAAGGAAAACTGATATCCGGTCAGGTAGTCCGTGCTCCATTACTCTTTCAAAGTTGCCAGTTAGTCCTAAGAAATAACAAATGGTACTTGAATCCAGAAGGAGATTTTTTCTTGAATCCAAGCTTTATCCTTGCTTATGAGAAAGCTTATAATTCGGGAATTAAGAGTATTGACCTCGATGGGTTGATTGCTGAATTCCCAAAAGAGGCAACCTCTTTTAGAACTGAGTTACATAAGCTGCTTCAAAAGCACTTCTCTTTAAAGGTCAGCTCGAATCTGTTTGAAGACAAGATTCAGAAATTTCCTCATAGCAGTAAAAGTTTGGATTCGGAGAGGTTTAATGATGGAGTTTTGAAATTGAAACCATATGCTTTACTCGGTCTTTTTGAGCAAAAGAATAGCTTCCTTTTTAAAGAATATGAGGGGATAGAATTGACCGGTGAGGAATCGAGCTTAGAAGAGTTCCTAGAAAAAAGGTTCCGGAAGATTCATACGGCTAAAGAGCCGAGAGAAGAAGATACTTATCCGATTTTCCCAATGGATTCTTCTCAGGAAGAAGTATTTAAAAAGGTTAGGCAAGGAAGGAATATGGTGGTTGAGGGACCTCCAGGAACGGGGAAGTCCCAATTGATTTCTAATCTAATCACAGATTATGTGGCTCGTGGAAAGCGGGTCTTATTAGTCTCACAAAAAAGGGCTGCACTTGATGTGGTTTTTGAGCGATTGGATAAGGAAGGTTTTGGAAGCTTCTTGGGCTTAGTTCATGACTACAGAGCTGACCAGAAAAGTCTCTTTGGTTTGATCAAAAATCAAATAGAATCCATAGAGAATTATCAGGAGCAAAACCGTGGATTGGATTCTATCGCTTTGGAGCGTGAAGTATCAATCAAGTCCAGGAATATCTCGACCCTTTCTAGGCGATTTGAAGAGCTGCGGCAATGTTTGTTTGATTCTTCCGTAATGGGCCTGAGTATCAAGGAGCTTTATCTTCGTGCAAGACCGAGACAGGCAGGCCTTAACTTACCGGACTTACACAGATTGGACTATCAGGAAGCCAATGAATTTGAGAATCATTTTCGAACTTTTTTCAATTTCCAAACTACTTATACTAGTCCCTTTTGGATCAAAAGAAAATCACTTTCTCAACTCAAACCTTCCGAGTTCGGGGAATTTGGAGAAGCCTTGTTAAGGCTCGATAAACTTCCTGACAACCCATTATCAAAGATCTTGATTAATGATCGATCGGTTTTGGAACAGCTCCTTCAGGGTAAGAAATATTCAAAAGAATTGACCGACTTACTGAAGAGCTTCGGCTCATTGGAAAATTCTCAATTGGCTTTAGCAGCACTTAATAATGCCGAGATAAGAAAAGAGCTAGAAGAGGCTTGGATAATTGCTGATCGGATACTCAAGCAAGCGGAATCGCAGCAATTCATTTACCCCAAGAATTGGTCAGGCCTCAATCTGGAATCCTCAATTATTGAAGGCTTTCTGGATTCTTCTTATAGTTCATTCCTTTGGATATTCAAGAGAGGTAAATTCAAGGAGTTTAATTCATGGATTGAGGCCAGCGGAAAGAAATTTTCCCTATCAAATCTTGAGTCTGCATTTAGTCTTTTCGAATCCATAAAGAGTGCTGAGGAGAATCTACTTTCTTTCCAAACTGGATTTGAGATTGATATGCAAGGACTTCCTAGTTTCGTCCTTGAGTTAGGCAATCTATTGGATTGGATAACAAACTGGAAAGGGAATAATGTCTTCACTCAATTAGGATATTCTGAATCTGCGTCAGAGTCTCCAGAATCTTTTTTGAGTGAAAGCACTGGGTTTATTGGGAGCCTTGAAAGTATTGAAATAGATTTTAATGTTTTTAGGAATTTCTTCAGCAAGGAACAATTAGAAGGGATTCTGGATGGAAGTCTTGTAACTGATAATTCTAACCTTGGTCAAACCCTATCTGATCTAGTAGCATTCGACCAGTTTCTTGAAACTTGGACCCATCAAGAATTAGGACAAATTCTCTCAGAGCTAAACCTGGGGTCCAAATTTGAAAGTTATATCAATCATTTTTGGAATGAATGGCATTGGAATTGGATTGATCGTCTGGAAGCCAAGAACCCAATTTTACAAGAAGCTGGGTCTGTTAAACTCAATTCGGAAATTGACGAGTTGCAGCGAGCAATTTTGGAGAAAAGAGAAATTGCCAAGGATATTGCTTTACTGAGATTAAAGGAGAAAGTTGTTTCAAATCTTGAATTTAATCGACTCGGTAACCGAACGACCTATAGAGATTTACTGCATCAAGTAAGTAAGAAAAGACTTAGATGGCCGCTTCGAAAAGTCATTTCGGAGTTTGATTCTGAATTGTTCCGACTGGTTCCTTGCTGGTTAGCCAGTCCAGAAACCGTCTCTGCTTTATTTCCAGTAAAGGAATCTTTCGATTTGGTCATTTTTGATGAAGCATCGCAATGTCAAGTAGAGCGAGGTTTACCGGGAA
>CAZLUY010000225.1:0-2195 GCA_964562785.1 uncultured Limnohabitans sp.
TTGTAAAGCCACTTCCCCGGATATTCCCGCGTCAATCTCATCAAAAATTAATGTAGGCATCGCCATTTTTTCAGCCATGATGTATTTAATGGCAAAAAGAAGTCTGGAAAACTCGCCACCGGAAGCTACCTTCTTCAGAGATTGGGGTTGTGATCCTTTATTTGCTGAGAATAAAATTTCAATCTTATCGAGACCACTTTTACTTGCTTCGGTAGGGGTGCTTATTAATTCTATTTGAGCATTGCCCATCCCGAGGCCTTTTAAAAGCTCGGATAGTTCAAGAGAAAATGGTTTAAACGCAGCTTTCCTTTTTCGGCTTAGAGATTCCCCCAATTGCTGCGTTTCTTTTTTCGTTGCTTCGAAATGAGTCCTAGCCTGCAAAAGCAAATCGTCCATATTTTCGGTTGCTAGCACTTTTTCTGCAAGCTCGGATTCTAGAGTCATGAGCTCTTCTACTGAATTCAAGCCATGCTTCTTCTGAAGCTGAAAAATTTTACTCAATCTTTCTCTCAGCTCCTCCAGCTTTCCCATGTCTACTTCAACCGTAGAAGAGTCCATAGAGAGATTCTCAACGATATCCTCAAACTCGATCAGTAAGCTTTGGAATCGATCTGATAAAGGCTGGAATTTTGAGCCAAGGCTTGCAAGTTGCTGTAAACCTTGAAGTATTTGGCGCATGGATTGAAGAGCTCCGAACTCTTCATTCTCTATTTGATATAATGTCTCCTGAGCTTTATTCTGGATTTCTTCCGCATTCTCAAGAAGCTCCAATTCTTCTTCAATACCTTCTTGTTCACCAGTTTGAAGCCCAAGGCTAGCAAGCTCATCCAATTGGAATTGATTGAAATCAGCTTCTTTGCTCAGCTCTCTAGATTTTTCTTCTAATTCATTAAGGCTTTTTTGCGCCAATAAAAACTGAGAATAGCTTTTAGAATACTTTCCAAACTCTTCCGCAGTTTCACCATATCCATCAATCAGGCCCAACTGATAACCTCCATCCCCCAATTGAAGAGTATCATGCTGAGAATGAATATCCATCAATCGACTACCAAGGATTCTAAGCTTTTCGAGCAATACGGGAGTATCATTAATAAAGGATCTGGACTTGCCACTTGGGCTAATTTCCCTGCGGATGATGCACAACTTTTCGTAATCCAGATCTTCCCTTTCAAAAAAACTTTCCAGTTTATAACTGGATATCTCAAAGGTTCCTTCGACAATGCATTTACTCTCTGGATTGAGAAGCGTTTTTGTATCTGCCCTTTTACCCAAAAGCAAACCGACAGCTCCAAGCATGATAGATTTACCCGCCCCTGTCTCACCTGTAATCATGTTCAATCGACCTGAAGGCCCAAGCTCCAGGCTTTCAATCAAAGCATAATTTTTTATGGAAAGAGATTTTAGCATAAACCTACAAGGACATTAGGATTCCAAAAGCTCATTATACTTTCTGGCGTTGTTCGGATCAACTTCCAAAAGTAGCTCTACAGCTTCATTTCGTATCTCAAAAGAGGCATTTTTAAATACCTGGGATATTTCGTCACTTTTCGCATCCATAAAGGAGATTACAAAAATTCCATTTGGCTGGCTTTGGTTGGCTTCAGCTAAAATCCGGATTGCCTCGAGCATATTGGAATAAGCTTTTTCCTCATCAATCAGAAGAATATCCATCCCTTGTCTGTGGTACAAATAATACGCCTCCCTAACCTTACCATATATAGAGGAGGTGTAGATATCATTGATTAACCAATATCGATTTCTACGGTCCGTAGCGCTCTGACCCCAGCCAGGACGTCCAGACTGCTGGGCGTTATTCACAATATCATTGGCAATTTCAAAATAAGGGTTACCTCCACCGCTTTCGAAAGAGTCATAATCAATACCCAAAGCCACATGAACGTAGTAAGCCAAAAGTGAGGTGATATTATTTAGATAGGTAAATCGATTAAATTCTAGAGGCTGGGAATCCAAATAGACGAAATTCCAATTCCGATCAGCAAAATTGAAAATCAAAGATTCGTAATTAGTCCCATAAACAGGTCTCAATACCTGAACCTGCACAGTCGCATTATAAGAGCCAACTTGCGGCACATCATTAATGGTTATCAGCAAGTTTCCTTTGATTCGCTCCTCCGGTCTGAACTCATCTGAAGTCCAGGATCGACCATTAATAAACTGCTCAAAACTTGTCTTCA
>CAZLUY010000226.1:0-14874 GCA_964562785.1 uncultured Limnohabitans sp.
ATTATCGTGAAGTGTTGTTTCTCCGGGAAACCAATGAGCATATCGCAATTTGGGAGGGGCATAAATACACCAAGGACGAAGCCTTTGAAGCCTCCGGTATCCAGAATATTCAATGGCTCTCAAGCTTTGATTTGATTTTCAATACGGTTGCAGCTCTATCCGAAAACATTTATCTCAATACCAATGAGCACTTGCGCGCCGGAGTGGTGGTTCAGACTCGTGATTCGAGGTTTATTGATCAATGCAAGGCCCAATTTCCGCTACATGAGTATCATAGACTAGCTACTCCCATGCATGAGCTAAGAGCGGTCAAAGAGCCAGAAGAAATCGCTCAGCTTCAAAAAGCTTGTGACATTACAGAATTAGGGTTCAGGAGAATTCTTGAGTTTGTAAAGCCGGGTGTTACGGAATACGAAATAGAGGCAGAATATCTACATGAATTCATAAGAAATCGCAGTAAAGGATTCGCTTACGAACCTATTATCGCAAGTGGGATTAGCGCATGCGTTCTACACTACTTGGAGAATAACAAAGCATGTAATGATGGTGAGCTGCTCTTGATGGACGTGGGTGCTGAGTATGGCAATTACAACGCTGATATGACACGCACGATCCCGGTTAACGGTAAATTCACAGACAGACAGCGCGCCGTCTATGAGTCAGTGCTTAAGGTGAAAGATGAGGCCAATAAGATGCTATCTCCAGGGATTACCATTCAGGAATATCATAAGGAAGTCGGTTTGATTATGCAGGGAGAATTGCTGGGTTTAGGACTTATCTCCCAGCATGATATTGATAAGCAGGATCCAAAATGGCCAGCTTACAAAAAGTACTTTATGCATGGCACTTCTCACCATTTGGGTCTTGATGTACACGATGTAGGGACTATGCATTACCCAATTTCGGAGAATATGGTATTCACCGTTGAGCCGGGGATTTATATTCCTGATGAAGGTTTCGGGGTGCGGCTTGAGAACGATGTTGTCGTCAAATCAGGAGCGAATGAAGACTTGATGGGTAATATCCCAGTTCATCCTGATGAGATTGAGGACCTGATGAATGGGTAAAAGAAAAGCTCTCCTGAAAGGGAGAGCTTTTTTGGTTGATTGCCCGGAGGCGAATTATAGATTATCCGATGGATACTCTTTTGAATGCTGAAACAGTCATTCCCTTGCTTACACTGTCAAGGTACTGAGCGATAGACTTCTTGTTGTCCTTAACAAAGGCCTGGCTTAGCAAAGTGTTCTCTTTGTAGAACTTGTTAAGCTTACCCATAGCAATTTTCTCAAGCATAGCTTCTGGCTTACCTTCAGCTTTAGCCTGCTCCATTCCTACAGCAATCTCTCTTTCTACGATAGAAGAATCAACACCGTCCTTGTCAAGAGCAACAGGATTCATAGCTGCGATTTGCATAGCTACATCTTTTCCAGCTTCAGTTGCGTCTGTTCCGCTTGTATTGGTAAGACCTACCAATACACCTAATTTACCATTAGAGTGAATGTAAGGTACAACGCTCTCTGCGTCTACTACTTCGAAGTGGGAGATAGTGATCTTCTCACCGATCTTACCAGTCATTTCAACGATCTTCTCAGCTACTGTAATTGCTTCAAATGGAAGAGCCATGATCTCTTCTACAGAAGAAGCTCCACCAGCTACAGCCGCGTCAAGTAGAGATTTAGCGAAAGCTCCAAACTCTTCATTCTTTGCCACGAAGTCAGTCTCGCAAGTCAAAGAAAGCATTGTTCCTTTAGTTCCGTCCTCAGATACAGAAGTTGCTACAACACCTTCTTTAGTCTCTCTGTCAGCTCTGGAAGCAGATACTTTCTGACCTTTTTTTCTAAGGATATCCACTGCCTTTTCGAAATCGCCTTCAGCTTCAGTCAAAGCTTTCTTGCAATCCATCATACCGGCACCGGTCATTTTTCTCAATTTGTTTACTTCTTGTGCAGTAATTGCCATTTTATTCTTGGTTTATTTTACACTGAATATTTTGCGTTCTGGGCTTGTGTGGAGCTCAGAGCAGTATTTTTTAAGGTTTTAAACAAAAAAATTGAACATAGACCAGAGCCTGATGTTCAATTTTTTATTAATCAAATCATGCAGTGGATTATTCCTTTGTCTCTGCTGCGTCTAGTGCCTTTTTCTCTGCTTCTTGCTCAGAGAGTTTTGCGTCTTCCTTGTCCTTCTTACGCTCAGAAAGACCTTCTTCGATCGCAGCACCAAAAGCTTTAACTAAAAGGGATACGGATTTGAATGCATCGTCATTGGCAGGGATTGGGAAATCTACCTCGTTAGGGTTAGAGTTCGTATCCACCAATGCGAAAACAGGGATACCAAGCTTTTTCGCTTCGGCAATTGCGATGTGCTCACGCTTGATGTCAACTATGAAAAGAGCAGCTGGGAGTCTTGTAAGATCAGCGATCCCTCCAAGTACATTTTCCATCTTGTCTTTCTGACGGCTAAGCATCAATCTTTCCTTCTTCGCCAAGTTCTTGTAAGCATCCTCTTTGGTCATTTTTTCCAAGGAAGACATCTTCTTAAGAGACTTTCTGATTGTTGCGAAGTTGGTAAGCATACCTCCCAACCATCTTTCGGTGGTAAAAGGCATGTTCAGTCTGCGAGCTTCGTCTGCTACCAAGTCTTTAGCTTGCTTCTTTGTAGCGACGAACATCACTTTTTTACCGGAACGTACGATTTGCTTCACTGCGTTAGATGCTTCTTCGAGGCAGGCAAGCGTTTTATTTAGATCGATAATGTGGATCCCGTTCTTCTCCATAAAAATATATGGAGCCATTCTTGGATCCCACTTTCTCGTTAAGTGTCCGAAGTGAACACCAGCATCTAGTAAGTCTTTGTATTCTAATTTGGCCATTATAAATAATTGTTCTATTGAATAAGAGTAGATTCGAATTAACGCTTAGAGAACTGGAATCTTCTTCTTGCTTTTCTACGTCCTGGCTTCTTACGCTCGACCATTCTTGGGTCACGAGTAAGGAAACCTTCTTTCTTCAATGCCGGTCTGTGCTCTTCGTCAAATTGAACTAGAGCTCTGGAGATCGCCATTCTAGCTGCTTCAGCCTGACCTTTGATTCCACCGCCGTCTACATTGATTTTGATGTCATAGTTTCCATCCACTCCTACAAGAGTAAGTGGCTGCTTAACTACGATCTGGTGCAAATCAAATGGGAAATAAACATTAAGCTCCCTATTGTTTACACTGATATTTCCTTTGCCTGGAGACATATAGACTCTGGCAACTGAAGTTTTTCTTCTACCGATTGTATTGATCACGTCCATGATTTATTCGATTAAAGGGTGATAGTTTTTGGCTGCTGTGCATCATGTGGATGCTCAGCTCCTTCGTATACATAAAGGTTGCCATAAAGCTTTCTTCCAAGTCTGTTTTTTGGAAGCATGCCTCTAACTGCCTTTTCAACCAAAATCGCGGAAGATTTTTCCTTCAATAATTTTGGGGTAGAGATTCTCTGACCACCTGGATATCCAGTGTGTCTCACATATACTTTGGAGTTCCACTTGTCACCAGTTAGTCGGACTTTGTCGGCGTTGATTACGATCACATTGTCACCGCAATCTACGTGAGGAGTGTAGCTAGGCTTCACTTTACCTCTCAAGATTTTTGCGACTTCACTAGCCAAACGACCCAAAACTGCAGACGAGGCATCCACTACGACCCACTCTTTGTCTACGGTTGCGGCATTGGCTGAGATAGTCTTGTAGCTCAAAGTATCCACTGCGTAACTGTTTAATTTTTAGCTTGTTAAATATATTTTGCCCTCAAAAAGGGACACAAAGATAGAAGTATTTTATTTTTCATCCAAAAAATATGAGATACTAAGTCCTAATTTTCATTGGCTTAGCTCCCGCAATAAGCACTGCCAAAAAATAATCTTTGGAAAGCTAGCCCAAATCAGGCTGATTTCTCCAGTTGGGAGACCAAAACCCGGAAGTCTTTTGGGTATGGAGATTCGGCAAAAATCTCTTCTCCCTTTACTCCGGTAAACTTGATCGAAGCTGCATGCAAAGATACCCGTTGCATGATCGGTAGCTCCTCGGTGTCTTTCTTCAGATTGAATCTTCTTTTCAGGGAAGAAAGATAGAGTGGTTTCCCTCCATATAAGGTGTCTCCACAGATAGGAGCTTTCATATAAGCAAGATGAACACGGATTTGATGCAGTCTTCCTGTAAGCGGTTTACACTCCACAAGGGTGTGGGCTCTGAAAACGCGTAAACTATTCAACTCCGTTTGTGCCGGCTTCCCTTCTTTCTGAACTCTGGCTATTCCTTTATTACTTGCCGTCAGATTTCGATCAACCATTTCATGATCAAACTCATGAGCACCATCAGCCACGGCATGGTACACCTTCTCGACTTTCCTGTTTTCGAATTGAATGGCAAGGTTTCGATAAGCTTCCGGATTCCTGGCAATTACCAAACAACCTGAGGTTTCCTTATCGAGTCTATGACAGAGCTGTGGATTGGGATCAAATTGCCTGGCGAGGTCCTGAATGTTTTGAGCTTCATGTCTATCCTCTAGACTAGATAGATACGGTGGCTTATTGATTATGAGGTAATCCTCGCTTTGGAAGATGATCAGGGATTGGAAATCGATTTTTTTCAAGGCTCCTCGCTTAATGGAATGCGAAGATAGGCAAGATTAATTTTTTCCTGAAAAATTAGACTTCTGTCACTTGTTCTTGAAGGCTTTCCTTTTTAATCAAAGGAAGAGAAAAACTAAAGACCGAGCCCTTGCCTAATGTAGAGCTCACAGAGATTTTTGATTTATGGCCTTCGAGCACATGTTTCACAATTGCCAAACCAAGGCCAGTTCCACCTTTTTCTTTTGATCGACTTTTCTCAACTCTATAGAATCGCTCAAAAATCCGGTTTAGGTCTTCAGGTGGGATACCTTTGCCATTGTCTTTGACGGAAACCTGGATATTGGATTTACTAGCTTTCAATTCAACCTCTACTTCCGCGCTCTTCTTTTTGTTATTGTAATTAATAGCGTTGTTGAGAAGATTTTGAATTACCCGGTAAATTTTATCTTCATCTCCATAGGTGAGGTAATCTGACTCTTCATCAAAAGAAAACTTTAGATCCACCTTTTTCTTCTGAGCCTTATGCTCTAATTGATCTAATGCCTCAGCAGTTAAATTTTTCAGATTGAAGTAGCTGAAATGAAAATGAATATCTCCAGTCTCAATCTGATTGAGAACCAAAAGATCCTGAACTAGCTTGTCTAATGAGTCAAGGTTTTTTGCAGCTCGCTTCAGAAATTTCATTCGAACCTGCTTGTCATCGAGAGCACCGTCCAATAATGTATGGATGTATCCTTGAGTTGCGAAAATTGGCGTTTTCAGCTCATGGGAAATGTCCGCAATAAACTCTCTTCTGAACTCAGCATTTTTCTGGAGGGTATCAATCTCCTTTTGCTGCTCGATCGCATAGTTATTGATCACCTTATTTATTTTCCTCAATGGAGAAATGGAGGAAGCCGCTCCCTTTTCCTGTATCTCGGAAAGATTCTTTTTTTGGATTTTCTCCAATAAGGAGTAAATCGTTCCGATCTCACGGAATACCAGGAATTCAAGTGTGATGGTGACAAGAATGTAAGAGGCAGAAAAAGATAATCCCGAGGCAACAAGTATGACAGTAATGGTGGCATCCTCCATCAATGAAAGAAAGGCAGCGACCATTAGTGCAATCACTAATGAAAGGATCAGGGATATACCTCGGGAGGAACCTAGCATGATTTAGCCAAGGTCAAATTTATATCCGACACCTTTGACCGTTTTAATATAATCGTCCCCAATTTTCTCACGAACTTTTCTGATGTGGACATCCACCGTTCTGGCGAGAACAAAAACATCTGCTCCCCAGATATTTTGGAGTAGCTCATCTCTTGAGAAAACGATATTCGGATTTTTTGCCAGGAAGTATAGAAGTTCAAACTCCTTTTTAGGAAGGGATATCTGTTTACCTTCCTTACTGATTGTGTAGCTTCCTCTGTCAATAATGAGATCGCGGATTGGAATCTTTGTTTGCTCCTGCTCCTTTTTTGACTCCCTTCTAAATAATGCGGCTATTCTACTCATCAAGGCTCTCGGCTTGATGGGCTTTGTGATGTAATCGTCTGCTCCTACATCAAAAGCAGCTACCTCAGAATACTCCTCCATTCGGGCTGTAAGGAAAATAATGAAGGTGTTTTTCAGTTCAGGAACGGCTCTCAATTGAAGGCACGTCTCAACGCCATCTTGCTTTGGCATCATGATGTCCAAAAGAATTACATCCGGGACAAACTTGGTCGCTGCTTTGACACCTTTGATACCATCTTCAGCAGTTTCCACCTCATACCCTTCCTTCTCAAGGTTATATTTTAATATTTCAATAATATCTGGTTCATCGTCGACTACGAGTACCTTGATCTTGCTTTTTTTTCCCATGAGTGCGAATCCTTGTAGTGATTAAAAATATAGATTTTTCGGACAAATCAGCCAAAAAACCAGCTTTCCAAAATGATTTCGAAAGAAAAACAAAACATTAATCGCAAGGAAGTGGAGGAGGTTAACTTAATGTTATCCTATTGTTCAGTATGGGTGCTTTAGTCCTTTGGCTGAGACTAGATCCAGATTGAGCGAGCCAATGAAAATGTTTGCCTTAATTTTCACAGGAATTTTATTCTCGTCCTGAGTAACCCAGACTTTTACTGGAAAGTCACCTCTAAACAATTTGTTCTGAGGGATTTTTGGACTGAACATGTAAGTCATTTTGGGACCAAACATCGTTTTGATCTCCTCTTCACCCTCGTAAATGAGTTGAATGTTGTAGCTCTCTTTATCAAAAAAGCCGCTTATTACAATAACGTCTCCTTTATTCATCTCCTCTATATTTTGGGAACGGAGGAAATAGAATCCACTGACAATATCTTGTACCTCTCCAGGCAAATCATAAAAACGCTTCTCTTTGACATTTTTATTGTCCCTATCATATAAAGTAGAGTAGGCCTTTTGATTCTTTTGATCAAAATCTACCACCTCATGCTTTCTGTAATTCCCTTCCTCTATATGTCGATAGGATTGGGAGGGAAGGAGGGTGTTGACATTTAGAAGTGAGCCCCAATTGTCATTTACTTTTCCAAAGATGGCGGCCGCCCCTTTGGTTTTACCAAAAACATCAATTTTGAAATGATCCTCACCATTCACCTGCCTTGGTTTTCTATTGATTTTTAGTTTGGCATCAGCCAGATTAAGCCAGCCATAACTCACCTCGAAGTCCAAAATTTCCCCATAATTAAAGGGTACGTCCTTTGGTTCTTTTTGGGCAAAGGAAGGACTCAGGAAAAGAAAAACCCCGAAAACTAAGAGAGGGATTAATTTGGGCATAGTTAGTATGACAATACGTGACAATAACGTGAAGTCATTAAGTTTTGATTCAAAAAATCATGGTGAAAGGTCTCGAAAATTACGAATTTAGGCATGCAAAACAATAGCAAAAAACCTCCTTGGTTCTAGGGGTAGGTTTAGTTAATTTCACTGAAATATTCGACAATAATTGACATATGAGTAATAACGCAGAAAAGTTAAAAGCACTACAGCTGACCATTGATAAATTGGAGAAGACCTACGGCAAGGGTACGGTCATGAAGCTGAGTGATAACCATGTTCTGGACATACCTGCAATATCAACAGGATCTCTTGGACTAGATATGGCTTTGGGGATTGGAGGAATCCCAAGAGGAAGAGTGGTAGAAATTTATGGTCCGGAGTCTTCTGGTAAGACTACGTTGACCATGCACTGTATTGCGGAGGCCCAGAAGGCTGGTGGTTTGGCCGCTTTTATCGATGCTGAACATGCTTTTGATAAGTCATATGCTGAGAAGCTAGGGATAGATATTGATAACCTTCTGATTTCCCAACCTGACAATGGCGAACAAGCCCTTGAAATTGCAGAGCATTTGATTAGATCTGGAGCTATAGATATCATTGTTATTGATTCAGTCGCAGCGCTTGTTCCAAAAGGAGAGCTAGAAGGTGACATGGGAGATAGTAAGATGGGTCTTCAGGCCCGTTTGATGTCCCAGGCATTGAGAAAGCTTACAGGAGCAATCAATAAGACAGGTTGTGCCTGTATTTTCATCAACCAGTTGAGAGAGAAAATCGGAGTAATGTTCGGTAATCCAGAAACTACGACTGGTGGTAATGCTTTGAAATTCTATGCTTCCGTGAGATTAGATATTCGTCGAATTGGTCAGATTAAGGAAAGCGCAGATAGCGTGCTTGGGAATCGTACCAAAGTGAAAGTTGTAAAGAATAAAGTTGCTCCACCGTTCAAGATCGTTGAATTTGACATTATGTATGGACAGGGTATATCCAAAGTAGGAGAGATTCTGGACTTGGGTGTTGAGTTTGATATTATTAAGAAAGCAGGCTCCTGGTTCTCTTATAATGGTGAAAAGCTTGGACAGGGTAGAGATGCAGTCAAGAATATTCTATTAGATAATCCAGAATTAATGGAAGAGCTTGAAGCTAAAATAAAAGGAGCAGCCGGATTGCTTCCTGTGGATGAAAGTTTGGCTGAACAGGAATAAATTTGAAGCACAAAAAAGGGGAGTCAATTATTGACTCCCCTTTTTTATGTCTTGATAATTTTACGCTCGAATCGCTTCAACAGGATCCAATCTTGCTGCCAAAGTTGCTGGTACAATTCCTGAAACAATCCCGATAATCGAAGAGACCCCAAGCCCAAGAATAATATTCTTAAAGGAAAGAACGAGGTCCAGGCTCCCCAATTGCACAAAGCTTAGAAAGTACACTATAACAATTCCTGCGAGACCACCGATTAAACTCAAGCAAACGGATTCGAAAAGGAATTGAAAAAGGATGAAGTAATTTCTAGCTCCTAGTGATTTCTGAATTCCAATGATATTAGTCCTTTCTCTAACGGAAACAAACATAATATTTGCGATTCCGAAACCACCTACAAGGATAGAAAATCCTCCAATAACCCAGCCGGCCGCGGAAATAACATCGAAGACTGATCCGATCTGATTTTGGATAAACTCAGTTTTATTCAATGCAAAATTCTCTTCTTCAGCTGGCTTTAAACCTCGCTTAGAACGAAGAAGCCCCTCCATTTCATTTTCTAGTGATACAAGCCCTACATCGTCTTCACGTCCTTTCACCGCAATCACAGGTTCAATACCCCTTTTGCCACCTACAGTCCTGACTTTTTGTAGTGCTCCATATGTTGTGAGAATTGATTTGTCCTTTGTGGGTAGCCCATCGAACAATGCTCCACCTTCCTCCTCAAAGAGTCCGACAACAATATATTTAAGTCCACGGATTTTAACCTCCTCACCAATTGGTGATTTATTACCAAAAAGTGTTGTGGATATCTCTTTACCTATGATTACGACATTACGAGCAGACTCAAATTCTAAATTTGTAAAGAATCTTCCCTCTTCTAAAGAAATAGCTAATACATCTTCGTATGTATTTACCACTCCTGTCAATTGCGCACCTTCATATGAACTTGATCCAGCCTTAATGGTAGTTCTTGTATCAGCGTAAATTGTCACGCCTTCGGCATTATTCAGCCTCTCCGCAAGAAATTCATATTCTTCGTAAGATGGATTTGGTCTTCTGAAATATCTCCACCAAGGGTAATTTCTGCCATCATCAGCAAAAGGAAATCGGCCAACATTAATCACGTTGGAACCAAGGAAGTCGAAGGAAGACTTAATATTATTTTCGAGGGAATCAACCAGGGTAAAAACGGCGATAATGGCAAAAATTCCAACCGTCACACCGAGGAGAGATAATACTGTACGAGTGAGATTAGTCGCTAAAGCGCTAAATGCGAATAGAAAACTTTCCCAGATTAAGCCGAGGATTTTCACGCTTTTATAATAGTTGGTTTAAACAATTTGTCAAGTTAGCGGAATTTAGGCATTATTGTTACTATCTTTGCACTTTTTAGATGAAATATCTATCAGTCTAAAATCTAATTTCTACTAAATCATCTCTATGAAATTATCAAATTTCAAATTTGAAGTCCCTAGTAAACTTGTTGCTCATTACCCAGCTGAAAACCGTGATGAATCCCGGTTAATGGTTCTCCACAGAGAAACAGGTGAAATCGAGCACAAAATTTTTAAGGACATCACAGAATACTTTGGCGAAGGCGATGTATTCGTAACCAACGACACCAAGGTATTCCCAGCTAGACTTTACGGAAATAAAGAAAAGACGGGTGCTGAGATTGAAGTTTTTTTACTTCGTGAGCTAAATCCAGATTTAAAGCTTTGGGATGTGCTGGTAGATCCAGCGAGAAAAATTCGTGTAGGAAATAAGCTTTATTTCGGCGATAGTGATTTGGTTGCGGAAGTAATTGACAATACCACCTCAAGAGGAAGAACTATCCGTTTCCTTTTTGACGGCACCATGGAAGAATTCCATAGAACAATTGATTCACTTGGTGAAACTCCTCTTTTGAAAGAATTTATTGAAAGAAAGGTTGAGGCTGAAGATCGAGAGAGATATCAGACTGTTTTTGCCAAGAATGTTGGAGCAGTAGCAGCGCCAACAGCTGGACTGCATTTTACCCCACATCTTTTGAAGAGACTTGAACTACAAGGAGTGGATGTAACCTCCATTACTTTGCACGTGGGTCTTGGGACTTTCAGAAAAGTGGAAGTTGAAGATTTAACGAAGCATAAAATGGACTCTGAGAACTATTTCATTCCGGATGAGACAGTTAGCCTGGTCAACCGTGCACTAGACCAAAAGAAGAGAATTGTTTCTGTAGGGACCACATCCTTGAAAACCGTTGAGTCATCAGTAACTGCCAATAATCGATTAAAGGCCAGTTCCGGATGGACTGATAAATTCATCATTCCACCTTATGATTTCAAAATCGCAAATGCCTTGATAACCAACTTCCACTTGCCTGAATCAACACTATTGATGACAGCATCTGCATTTGGAGGATACGATCTGGTCATGAAAGCTTATAAGGAAGCAATCAAAGAGAAATACAAGTTCTTCTCCTACGGGGATGCAATGTTAATCCTATAAATTATAGCCCCGCAAGGGGCTTTTTTGTTTCACTCCCCAACTCAATGAGAAAATCAGCAATACTAGTCGCAGGAGGTAAAGGCACCCGTATGGGAGGACAAACTCCGAAGCAATATTTGCCTATTGGTGGTAGGCCAGTATTGATTAGAACAATTGAGCGATTTCATCAGGTGGATAAAGAAATGGAGTTGATTCTGGTCATTCCGGAATCTGATTTTTCATATTGGAAAGAGCTTTGCCGCGAATACAAATGTGTAACACCTCATAAAGTAGTGGCTGGAGGATTGTCAAGATTTCAATCGGTAAGAAATGGTTTGAAGGCTCTAGGTGAAAATCAGGATGTGGTAGCGATACACGATGGGGTAAGACCATTTGTTGATCTCAAGGTTATTCAAGAGAGTTTTGAAGTAGCAAATGATAAAGGAAGTGCAATTGCAGTGATTCCAGTCAAGGACTCCGTGCGCAAAGTCAATGAGGAAGGAGAATCTCAATTCCAGGAAAGACAGTTTTTTAGATTGGTGCAAACACCACAGACCTTTCGAGTGGACAAAATATTAGAGGCATTCAAAACTGAAGAACTACCACAATTCACTGATGATGCCACCGTCTATGAGAATCAAGGCTGGCAGGTGACATTGATTTCTGGAAACCTGGAGAATATCAAAATAACCACCCCGGATGATTTGGACTATGCCGAATACTTTTTAGCCAAAGGCAAGAGTTAGCCAATTCATTCACCGATTTTTTTGTGGGCTTTACCGACTTTCCGCCCATGGCGGCCTATTTGCGCTAAGGGATTTTTTCTCTGCTGGCTATGTTTGATCATCAATTAATTCAAACGCTATGCAAACTAAATCAAATAACGACTCCGGAATCATCTTTGGGTTCCTCATCATCGGGATAGGAGTTTTAATTCTCCTCAGGAAGATTGGGTTCTTCGTACCGGGATGGATTCTCTCCTGGCCAATGATTCTTGTTGTCATCGGTACTTTCACATTAATCAAGCATCAATTCAGAAGTTTCTTTGGATCGCTCTTACTAGGTCTTGGACTTTACTTTCTATTTGAACGAGAATTTGGCTTTGACTTCGGGCTAGAGCGCTACATATTCCCAGTGGCACTGATCCTCCTTGGAGTTTACTTAGTCACTCAGCGACGAAAGGAAAATAAGGTGCTGAAAGATGTGGAGGATCAGATTAATAAAAGCATGAAAGAGGCCTCCGATAGCTTGAATAGCTCCTTAGGTGGTGAGAGTTCGGAGTCCAATCCATTTGTGGCATCTGGATCTACTTTTAGCGAAGTCCTAAATGTGGATGCCATTTTCAGCGGTGTGAACAAACGGGTGATGACTAAAAACCTTCAAGGGGGAAAGCTTACCGCAGCCTTTGGAGGGATTGATCTGGACTTCTCCCAGTCTGACTTTAAAGGAGCCATTACCTTGCAGGTCGATGTGATCTTTGGAGGGATGAAATTAGTCGTGCCACCTCACTGGGATGTCCGTATGGAAGTATCAAATATAGCTGCCGGTATCGAGGATAAGAGAATCTACAGCGAAGCTGACGTGGATCCTGAGAAAGTCCTGATTCTTAAAGGAACTGTTCTTTTCGGCGGCTTGGAAATCAAATCATTTTAACGAGATTCCTACTCTTTAAACACAGGAAAATTGTTCTCTAAAGCCTTTACTAATCCAACTAAAGCACAATGGATCATACAGGGAGCCAGTATTATCTGGTTCCTTGTATCTTTTTTATTGCTTTATGTTTATGATCAGGAAATACAATATTCAATAGTTGATTCCCTCATTTTTGGATTATTATTCCTAGGTGGGATTACCGTTCTTGATAGGATTTTTTCATTCTACATTCCTCGAGGTGGGAATAACTGGTTGCTTTTGATTCTGCCACTTATACTGAGTGGGATCAGTGTTTTGATTCATTATTATTTCCTGATTTTCATTTTCGATTCTCAGGGAATTCAAGAATTCCTAAAAGGTATTTTTGTCCTTCGAATGGCGGTCCTTTGGGTTGCCTTGACCCTAGTGACCTTGATCGCTATTGTGGTAGCCAAACTAGATCAACAAGAGGAATCCAGAAAGAGAGAGGCTATGATGAAAGATCTTTCAAAAGAAGCAGAGCTTACCCAGTTAAGACAACAACTACAGCCTCATTTTTTATTCAATAGCCTCAATTCAATTAATGCCTTGGTGGTTTCTCAACCAAAGAAAGCCAGGGAGATGGTTTTACAACTCTCGGATTTTCTGAGGGGAACCATCCGAAAGGATAGCAAAGAGTGGATAGGCCTGGAAGATGAATTGAATTACCTTAGACTTTACCTGGATATCGAAAAGGTAAGATTTGGACATCGACTCGAAGTAAACTTCGAAATTCAAGAAGAATCAAGGAATTCAAAAGTACCACAACTCTTGATTCAACCCCTGCTCGAAAATGCGATCAAACATGGGCTTTATGGGACCACAGAGGACGTGAAAATCCAATTCATTACAGAGAGAAATGGATCCTATTTGGACGTCACTTTAAGAAACCCCTTTGACCCTGATCTGCCACCTGCAGGAGGAACGGGGTTCGGTCTGAGTTCTGTGGATCGTCGATTATTTTTAATATTTGGAAGAAAGGACCTTTTGAAAACAAAGAAAAACGAAGGCACTTTCGAAGTGAGTATCAAAATTCCCCAGCCAAGATGATTAAAACTGTAATTATTGATGATGAGCCTTTAGCTGCAGGAATTGTGAAAGAATACCTCGGTGCATTCAGCGAGTTCGAGGTTTTGGGAATGTTCCATGATGGATTTCAGGGACTGAAAGCAATTCAGGAACTAACACCGGATTTAATCTTTTTGGATGTACAGATGCCCAAGATTACGGGTTTTGAAATGCTAGAACTCGTTGAGAACCCGCCTTCGGTTATTTTCACAACAGCATTTGATGAGTATGCAGTAAAGGCTTTTGATGCCAAGGCCATAGATTATTTGTTAAAACCGTTTTCAGCTGAGCGGTTTAATCAAGCGATTGATCGCTACCTGAAAGAATTGAAATCAAGTGTGGTCGAGGTTACGGAGTTCGAAAGTCTGGCTGAAAAAACCAATCGAATAGTCGTAAGGGTGAAAAATGAAATCAAGGTGATTTCAACTCCTGAAATTGAGTTTTTTGAAGCACAGGATGATTATGTTGCCATACATGTTTCGGGAAATAAGTATCTGAAGAAGATCACCATGAAATCGCTGGAAAACTCTCTAGATCAATCGAAATTTGTGAGATGTCATAGATCCTACCTGGTGAATATGGATCACATCACCAAGATCGAGCCCTATGAAAAAGATGGGCATCTAATAAGATTAAAAAGTGGAGCCCAGATTCCAGTGAGCAAAACAGGTTATTCAAGATTGCGACAGGTGCTAGGCCTATAAAAAAAGTCCCTCAAGGGGACTTTCATTAATATTCGTCTTCATTAAAGAAGAAATCGTCTTTGGTCGGATAGTCCGGCCAGATTTCCTCGATCGTTTCATACGGTTCTCCATCATCCTCTAGTTCCTGCAGGTTCTCCACCACTTCCATAGGAGCTCCAGAGCGAATGCCGTAGTCAATCAACTCATCTTTTGTCGCTGGCCAAGGGGCATCTTCCAGGTATGAAGCAAGTTCAAGTGTCCAGTACATAGTTTTTAAATTTTAATCGTTCCGGATTTTAAAGTGTGCAAAAGTATAACTTTTTTAAAATATCTAATCTATTACTGATTATTAATACGAAAGTTGTCTAAGTATATGA
>CAZLUY010000227.1:0-2809 GCA_964562785.1 uncultured Limnohabitans sp.
AAACTCCACCAGCACCTGGGATTTTATCCATTGCAACTTTCGCTCGCTCTTCATTGCGAGCATGTAGATAAACTGTATGTCCATCCTTAATTAGCATTTTAGCGGCTATTTTTCCCAATCCATCTGAACTACCAGTAATAAATACTCTTACCATTATTTTAATTCTTTCTCCAACACTTTTCTTTACTTCTCCAATGGGTGGGCTTCAAGCAATTCTTTCTCGGTCCAGAAGCCTTCTTTGCTTTCTGTTTCAGCTCTGATTTGCTTAACTAATTCTGGTGTAATTGCCGAGGCTTCATTTCCGAATGAATTTCTCACATAGGTGATTACCGCAGCCACTTCAGTATCATCCAGCATTCCACCATATGGCGTCATTGGAACCTGACCTGGGTAAGTCTTTCCGGCAACAGTGATAGGACCGATAAGACCGTTCAATACTATTTTGATCATTCTTTCAGGACTTCCAGTCACCCATGGAGTTCCTCTTAGAGGTGGGAACTGAGAGGCAGAAAGTCCACCACCATCAGACTGATGGCAGGTGCTACAATATCCATCTCTGGAGTAAATCTCTTTTCCAAGAATGAAGAGCTCTCTTTCGGAGCCTTTAAGGTTTGACTTGATGTCTTCCTCTTTCTTTTCGGTAACTGAGAGGCCGTTGAGATGAGCAACTGCCGTCTCAAAGGTTCCCTGAATCCAGGTCTCATCCATGGGCTGCGACTCTGCAACTGTGAGAACCTCCAATCCATTGTCTTGTGGAAGCCAGCTCGCTGCCACTATCGCTTCCATTCTAACCTGTCCATTCGGATCCTCAGCCGATGCCTTCAAGAATTCTACCTGATTGTCAACCTGATGTCCGGTATATCTAACTACTCGGGTAGCGGCTGCTCTGATTTTGTGATCTTCAGATTGAAGGAGCTCAGCTAATAATTCCTGATTTACCAGATTATTCCCCCAGCTTACCCAAAGAGCTTCTAATTTTTGAAGTTCATAATCAGGGTCTGTAGAGTCTAGATTTGTCACCCAATTCTTTAGAGCCGCATCCACTTCGGCCTGATCTCTTCCTCTCAACTCACGTCTGGTTCTATATCTTGTTCTGTATTCAGGAAGCTTCAGGTTTTCAAGTAGCTCTGGAATACTAGCTCCGTCCACCTTAGCTGGAGTTACTAACGGTCTCCCAGGATAAGTAACTCGATAGATTCTTCCATGCACATGATCTCTGAGTGGATCCCTGGCATTATGCTGCATGTGACCGATCAGGATATTATGCCAATCTACAAGATAAAGCGAACCATCAGGAGCAAACTCCATATCAACTGGTCGGAAGTTTCTGTCCGTGGAATAAATCAGATCTTGTCTCCACTTGGAGTGATAACCTACTTCATCTTCCACCATTTGATGTTGTTTGGTCCCGAGGAAACCGATGGTGTTATTGATGATCAAATCGCCCTGAACGTCATCTGGGAAATGTCTACTTGAGATAAACTCCAAACCTGAAGTTGGTCGAACCATTTGCGCTTTCTCAATGATGTTTGGGCCTTTATAGTTTGCATTTCCATAACGCGGTAGGGTGGATCCTGGAAGCATCCAATTCACATTTGGACCAGAAGTTTCTGCATAGAAATTTTGTCCCCATCGATCAAATGCGATGCCCCATGGATTTGGGATGTTCACCTGATTGACCCTCTCTAATTGATGTCGCTGAGGTTGGTAGCGATAGAAGCCACCATTCGTTGCCCGAACCGGACCGTAGGAAGTTTCCACATTGGTATGGAGGAATACACCTTCAGCCATATAAATAGCGCCGGACTCGTCCGTAGTGAAAGCTGAAATCGCATGATGAGTATCATGATCATCAAATCCACTTAGAAGTATTTCCTTTCGATCGGCTTTATCATCTCCATTGTCATCATATAGTATGATCAGGTCATTTCCCTGAGATACATACACCCCTTCGGTAGCTATTTCAAAACCAACCGGTATGTGCAGATCTTCAGAGAAGGTGGTTTGCTTATCTGCTTTGCCATCATTGTCTGTGTCCTCAAGAATAATCAGCTTGTCCTTTGGTCTCGGATCTCCCGGCTTGTAGTGAGGATAACTCGGCATGGTTGCCACCCATAGTCTTCCTTTATTATCAAATGAAAGCTGAACCGGATTAGCTAAATCAGGAAAATCTTCCTCTGAAGCAAAAAGCTCAATTTTATATCCAGGAGCAGTTTTTATCTCAGCGAGGGCCTTATCCCCATAAAGATATTCAAGCGACCCGTTTTGCTCTGGATTATAATTGGTCTCTACCTCAGGTAGGACCCTGGTTTTGGCATCGGCAGCTTCCAGATCAAATGTTTCTCCTTTTGTGGCTAGCCAAATTGCAGAGTCTCTAAGTGCAGTCATTTGTCGAATTTTCTCCAATTCGAATGGATAATTATCCGGACCAAAAGGATCATGTCTTCTACCGAAAACGTGCACGCCATTTGGGATTTTATAATCATTTAGCCAAAGCCAGTTTTTTTCTTTTACAGCCTCGGTTACCATGACACCACTCCCACAGAGATCTACACTTCCCCCGAATAGTTCATCGGCAAGAAATTCTCCTAGGAGTTCATAGCCATCAGTATTTAACTGAGAACCGTCAATAGTGAGGGGACAGTCAGAACTTTCATACCATTTTTCACTAGGGGTGAAAGCATCAATCCATTTAATATCATTCGCTTTAGCAACATCTCGAGTCACTTCTGCATAGCGCTGAATCATTTCATTTTCCTTATCTCCGCTAGGCACATCTTTGATATCCGAAAGATCTTCCATGGCTATA
>CAZLUY010000228.1:0-4289 GCA_964562785.1 uncultured Limnohabitans sp.
TCCAAGTCAACAAAAATATCCCCATTAGCATCTGTTTTGCCTTCTTTGGATCCATCTCCATTTCTAAAAACTAGACCAAGTCTATAAATGGTAAGTCCATTAGGGTTATCAAAAAAGTCATTCGGGGTAAGTTCAAAAGTATAGAGGTTATCTTCTCCATCCACCTTGGTCATAAGGGCTTCTGGATCTTCTGTCCCCCATTCGAAAGGAACAATTGACCATGAAGTAGAATTTGGCCCCTCAGTCACCGCACCAATGTGGATGTAAACATCACATCCACAATTATTCAATCCTGTTGTTCCCTTTGAAGCGTCATAAATGAGCTTAACTGGTTGATCTGCCCTTGGGCTAGCGGGCTCTGTCGTAACCTGTGCAAACGAGGTTTGAAAAGACAGAAGCAAGAAGGCAGACAGAAGTAGATTTCTCAGCATATTAAAACCAATAAAGACCGGTCTGGAAAAGTATTTTCCAAACCGGTCTGCAATAGTATCAAACTAGAATTTTGCTTAGTTCTTAGTCATGGTGTAAGACACTTCACCAGGCTCGGTAAAGCTCAATGTAATGGTGTAGTTACCAGCTTCAGCAACAGGGATATTGTCTCCTCCTGCCTCTAACATTCCATCGCTACCGCCATAGTTGTAATCCCAGTTCTGATTCGCTCTGAACTTCATCTCACCAGCGTTAAGATCAGCTGTGATGGTAAGGACATTAGCATCCTTATCGAAGTTCATTGGAGTTTCGGCATCCCACCCACCTGGAGTGGCATCGCCAATAATTCCCCAAAGAAGAGGATCAGACATGGTGTAAGTCTTAGCATCCATATCAACAGTCACCTCGAAAGTTCCGAACTCAGTCACTTTGATGTTTTGGGCATCAGAAGGATTGTCAAGAGTTCCGTCTCCTCCGTTGTCACCCCAATTTTTTCCGTCTACCCAATCTGGCTCTTCAGTGAACTTAAATTCACCACTACCACCAAGGATATGTACAAATCCTGTGAAGGTATTATCAAAATTCACTGACTTCAAAACAGTCATCATGTTAGCTGGGCTCCAACCTTGATAATCTCCAGGTACATACAATACAGGGAAATCAACGAATGCGTCATAAGGAGAAACTGCAAGAGTTGTAGTAGAACCAGTGATTGGGTTCAAAGAAACATCAATTGAGGTCTTCACTCTGAACTCAACATTTGATGGAGTTCCAAGAGGTAAGTTTCTTGCAACCAATTCATCATTCAAATCTTCAGCAATCACTTCAATAATGGTATTGTCAGAAGTTGCGATCTCAGTTGGATTAGCAAAATTATTTCCCTCAATATCGATTTCAAGTGCGTAGGTGTAATTACCTGGCATTCCAAAATCTGGAATAGTTACTTCAAATGGAATTACTTGCTCAGGGTTATCAGCTGTAAGAACAAGAGAAGAACCGTTCTCAGGGGTAATTACAGATGATCCGGTCTGTGGGATAATTGGAGGAGCTTCATAAGGCTCACAAGCCATCACCAACATCACGGCACTCAATACCCAAGCGATTTTACTTAATAGTCTCATAAGGTTTACTGTAGATTTAGATTGTATTGTTTTAATTATATTTTAACTTGAAATATTCAAATTAAAGATTTCTTTCTTCATAGTTCCCGGACATTTCGCTCAGGCACCATATACTGAGTATAGGGCAAGAAAAGGAAGCATACAACACATTTGAGGCACTTTCCATCTACTTTTTTAGTGCAAACGTTTGCGTTGACGTTTGCATAAAAAAATTATTTTTGAACAAAACTGATTTTGGTTGGTTTCCGACCGCTTAGGCAGCTGTACTAAAAAGGCTTGGAAAGGCAGAAACTAAAGGGTATACTAGTGATGCGAAATCTAGGAATAGTATAATTTTATGAAAATAGGTCAGGCTACTATCAAAGACATAGCCCAAGAGTTGGGGGTATCCTCCTCCACAGTTTCAAGAGCTTTAAAGGATTATCCTGGGATAAGTGATGAAACTAAACGGCGGGTGAAGGAAGTAGCTGAACGATTGAACTATCGACCTAATGCCGTTGCACTATCGCTCCGCAAAAGCAGATCTTATACTATTGGGGTGATCATTCCTGACGTTGTTCATTTCTTTTTCTCTACAGTTATAAGCGGAATTGAAGAAGTGGCACAGGAAAGAGGGTATAACGTGATTCTCACCCAGAGTAATGAGAGTTTTGCCCGGGAAAAGTCCAGTATCGACACCATGTTATCAAATCAGATTGATGGGTTTTTGGTGAGTTTCTCAAAGGAAACTACCGATTTTGAGCATTTCTCTAAACTACTTGGCTACGGTTTCCCTCTTGTATTTTTCGATAGAGTACCGGATCTGTCAGATGCAATCTCTGTAGTTGTAGATGATTACCAAGGAGCCTACCAGGCTACTACCCACTTAATCGAAAATGGGTACAAAAACATTGCTCATTTGGCAGGGCCTAGAAAGCTAAAAATAAGTCAGAATAGAGAAAAGGGATATCGAGATGCCCTTTACAACCACGGGCTCCCCATTAATGAAGACCTGATCATTGAATGTTCGCTTGGAACAAATGAAGAGGCGTATTCAGCCGCCCAAAAATTGATTGAGAATAGCAAGGAAAAGCCAGATGCATTTTTTGCGAGTAATGATATGGCTGCTGTCGGCGCTATGCTTGCTGCCAAAAAGCTCGGAATGAGTGTTCCCGAAGATGTCGGAGTCGTTGGCTTTAGTAATTGGCATTTCTGTTCTATGCTTGAGCCAAGTTTAAGCTCCGTTGCACAACCTGGATTCATGATGGGAGTGAAAGCAACTTCCCTCTTGCTTGATATCATTGAGGAGAAAATAGATCCTAATTCCATCAAAGACCCTGTTATCCTTAATACAGAGCTTCTAGTGAGAAAATCCTCGGTTAGACTTTAGGCGCACATTTTTTTTTCATTTTTTTTTGAAAAAAAATGCAATCGTTTGAATAGCCCTCCATTTTCTAAACGCACAATTTTAAAAATCAAGGAATAGCCCACTGCCCATTTAGAGATTTTTCAGATTGAATTTCCTTTCTAATATTGGATGTAGAAGTACTAAATCCAGCTGAATAGAAAGATGAGTTCGACGAAGTTAAACCTGAATGAGCGGCAACAATCTGCAAGATTTTCCCCGTTTGGTGCAGTAGATTTTTGGAGTCAATCCTTGACAGGAATTGAAGGCAAAACAGCAACTGGAAATTTTAAAATAAGTGTATATGAATCCGGAACCATTCGGGTTCAAGCTACAAGATTTTCTGCGTTTGAGGAGAACCCATATTCAGTAGTTTCTGACCCTTCGGGGGTGGATTTTCAAATTAGTGAAGATGAAGATTTTATTGGGATTCAGACCAGTAAAATTCAGTTGAGAATCAAGAAATCCAATTTCCAATTGACCTTTATGGACAAAGAAGGAAACATCTTAAATGAAGATGATTCTCTTGGAATTAGCTGGATTGGGACAGAAGTGAATACCTATAAAAAGGTTCAGGCAAATGAGAAATTCGTTGGTCTCGGTGAAAAAACTGGTGGACTCAACAGGTTCGGAAATGCCTATACCAATTGGAATACCGACTACTTCGCCTACGGTACAGGAGATGATCCGCTTTATATGAGCATCCCCTTCTATATCGGAAGCCATGACAAGGGTCAGTATGGAATCTTCTTTGACAACACCCATAAATCAGTCTTCAACTTTGGAGCTTCGACAAATCGATTCATTTATTACGGAGCTGAGGATGGCGACATGGACTACTACTTCATACATGAATATAATGTTGAAGGAATCATCCGGTCCTATACTTCTTTGACAGGAAGAATGGAAATGCCTCCAAAGTGGGCTCTTGGTTTCCAGCAATGTCGATACTCTTACTATCCAGATAGCGAAGTATATACTGTAGCTCAGACCTTCAGAGATAAAGATATGCCTGCTGACGTCATTTACCTTGATATCCACCACATGGAGGCATACAAGGTATTTACCTTTGATGGAGAAAAGTTTTCTGATCCTAAAGCCATGATTTCCAGGCTGAAAGAGAAAGGATTCAGAGTAGTTGTCATCATGGATCCAGGGATCAAAACGGAAGAGGGTTATGAACCTTTTGAGGACGGTAAAGAAAAAGGTCTTTTCGTGACCTATCCAGATGATCAAATATATGAAGCACAAGTATGGCCTGGGTGGTGTGCATTCCCTGATTTCACCAATAAGAAAACAAGAGATTGGTGGATGGAAAAGATGAAATTCTATACCGATGCTGGGGTAGATGGCTT
>CAZLUY010000229.1:0-3200 GCA_964562785.1 uncultured Limnohabitans sp.
AACAACTTCTTTCTAGAGCCAAATACACAAAGCTCTCCAAGATCTGGTATGATGATTTTGGACAACGATGGCGATGGGCTTGCTGGAGAAGATATGATGGATGATTTGGATGGAAATGGCCACATCACCATGATGATCAGAAAATCTCCAACTGGAAGATTTATCAAGGATCCTCAGGACCCAAGAAGACTTATCGAAGTGGAGGAAGACAAAATGGGTGAATATGAGTATTTGGGCCAGGAAGGCCTGGATAACGATAATGACGGTCGAGTCAACGAAGATGGAGTTGGATATTATGATCCGAATCGAGACTGGGGATGGAACTGGCAGCCAGATTATGTTCAGAGGGGAGCCTTAAAATATCCTTTCACTCTTTCCGAAAACAGATCCGTAATGGAGTTTGTGATGAAGCATCCTAATATTGCTGGCGCTCAAAGTTATCACAACGCCGGTGGAATGATTTTGAGAGGACCTGGTGCTGAGGAAGATTTAGGAACTTACAACAGGGATGATATTCGCGTTTTTGATGCCTTAGCCCAAAAGGGTGAAGAGCTGATGCCCGGATACCGATACCTGACTGTTTACAAGGATTTGTATTCTGTCTTTGGTGGAGAGCTTGACTGGTTCTATGGAAACAGAGGCATCTTCACTTACTCGAATGAGCTAATGACTTCCTATCTGTACTTCCACCAAAATGCAGGAAGAGGAAATCAGGAAGAGCAATTGAAAGTAGATAAGTATCTGACATTTGGCGATGCTTTTGTCGACTGGACGGAATATGAGCATCCAACTTATGGAACAATCGAGATTGGTGGGTTCAAAAAGAATTTCGGTCGTGCTCATCCTGGATTCTTATTGGAGCAGGATGCACATAGGAACTCAGCATTTACCATTTTCCATGCCTATCACACACCAAAGCTTTCCGTGATGGATGTGAAAGAAACAGATCTTGGAGGAGGATTAAAGGAGATTATCGCTACCATTTACAATGAGCGAATGATGCCGACCCATGCATCTCAGGATCTCAAATACAATATTGAGAGACCAGATTATGTGAGTATTAGCGGCGCAAAAGTAGTTGCAGGCTTTGTAGTGAATAATGAAGACATGAAGAAGTTCACAGAGCAGAAGCACTCCCCTGAAAAGGTGGCTGTTGAAAACATCCCAGGAATGTCAGGTGTAAAAGTTCGCTGGATTGTTTCAGGCGGAAACAATTACTCTATCTCCGTGGATTCGGCCAAAGGAGGTAAAGCAACCTGGTCTAAGTAAATTATCAATAACCCCAACCTGAGAATCCCTGTTATCTTTGGATAGCAGGGATTTTTTTATGAAAGCATACATTTCCATCCTTTCCTTTCTTTTGATTTCTACCCTTTTAGTAGCCAATGGGTCGTATGCTCAGGATTCAGTAAGAAAATCTCAGCTAATCATCCAGCTGGACAATGACGCATTTATCAGTGGAAGGCAGGACAGGTATTACACAGCAGGCCATTACGCTGCCTTTCATTATTACATAAACAAAGGAAGGAGCCTCAGCCTTGCATTTGCGAATCAAATATTCACTCCGGACCTGAGGAAGGAATTGGAGCCAGAAGATATTGATCGACCATTCGCAGGCGTCAATTACTTTGAATTGGGATATCAGAAAAGAAGACAAACCTGGTTTTTTGAGGCATCTGTTCTCTCTGGGTGGATCGGACCTGGATCAGGTGTGGGTCAATTTCACAACTGGTACCATGACAGCTTTAATTTCCCACGGGCAAAAGGCTGGGAAAATCAGATTGAGGATTCATTTATCGCTAATCTCAATCTAAGAACAATCAAGAGCCTTTTCTCTTCCAAAAACTTTGAGGTTTTAGTTGAAGGAAAAACTGAATTTGGGAACCTGGATCAAAATCTTTCAATAAAACCAGGCTTTAGAATCGGCACATTTCAAGCTCTGGAAAATAGTCAGATCAATGGCAGTAGAGTCGGAACTAGCTTCAGACAAGAGCAGTACTTCCATTTTGGAGCTGAGCTGAAAAGAGTTTTTTACAATGGGCGGATAGATGGAAATTTGATTTCGCCTAAGGAGGTTCCGGTTTTCGAATCTGAGGAGGGCTACGCTGAAATATTTGGTGAGTTAATCCTAAACTACAATCATTTTGGGATGGGTTATGGCATCTTTTACAGAACCCGAGAAAATGAAACTGCCGACAATCAGGTTTTTGCGAGAATCACACTTTCATGGCTCTTTTAAACAAAAAAATCCCGCTGAACTCAATCAGCGGGATATAGTCTAATAGTTGGTTTAATTACTTTTCTGATACATACTCTTCAAATCCGGAAGCAGTTTCAATCTTGAAACTTATCCCATCTTCGGAAGCTCTTTTCACCTTGTAAATCTTGTGAAGACCCTGAGCACTAAGCACCATTTCCGTATGGATTAATTTCCCTCCATCAAAAATCAGCACTTTAAGCTCCTCTTCCTCTGGAGCACTTACCAAAAGTCGATAGGTGTCATTCTCCATCTGAGATACTCTTGAATAAACTAACGGTCTCACTTCTTCAATATTGCTTACCGTTGCCGTAGCCAAAGCTCCTTTTTGGTCTACTACCTCCACATTGAAAGTTCCTCTTTCAACCTGGGATAAATCGTACAACTTTTTGTAGCTGTCACTTTTTGAGATTCGGTCTCTAAAAATCAAATCTCCCTGCTCATCCTTGATCCTTACGATCATGGCTCCCTTGACTTCCTCTGAAGAGGAAACGGCCACCTTACTTGAACCGACCTTTCTGATCGAAACCGTAGTGGCTTCTTGTGCGAACGCTCCGCCTGCAATCCCTGCAGCCAAAAGCATAATGAAAAACTTTTTCATACTTGTTGGTTTAATAGGTTTTCATTCATGAGCTTGATTTTACTCTCCCTCATGTTTCTGAAAGCAAATTTATAAACAGCTATTTTTATTATCAAAATCGTAATAAAAATTATTTTTCATTACGTTTTTCATAAATTTTATACTTTATGATTAATGATATGAAAAATTATGTCGCAATCGGTTACGAAACCTTTATCATGGAGCTCTTTAAGCTTAAAACCAAATAAAATTTTTATGAAAAAAATTTAAATAATTTTTTATTCTTTAATTCTTAACATTAAAAATATATCCTTTTGCAAAATAGACTACCTCTACGGTTTACTTATAAAAGGACAAAAAAAA
>CAZLUY010000230.1:0-3375 GCA_964562785.1 uncultured Limnohabitans sp.
GGGTAGAAACTGTTCTAAACCTTGTTATTGCCATGCTCAGAACCCCGGGTGGTGAAGAAGCCTGGAAAGAATTACGGCATGCCTTTAATCCTGAAACTGTTGCTTACATTGAAAAAAGGCTCGAAAACAGTCAGGTTCCTCCAATGAATAATGTCCTCCACTGGTATCAGGTAGAAAAGAAATAAAGCATATGGATAATCTAGAGTTAATCAGTCTAATTACTCAGGTCATCGGGGCCGTGGCTGTGGTCATTTCAATAGTATACCTTGCAAAACAGATAAAATGGAATACTAAAGCGCTAATTGCCCAAGCCAGCTTTGATTCGACACATTCATGGGCAACAACAAATGAGATACTTTCAGAAGTACTGGTGGGAGATGTAGAATTCCAGGCAGGAAAGGAATCTAGAATCGCAAAAATGGCGGTAACCTTTTACGATCCCAAAGCCAAGGTTGATGAACTGGACCTAACAGAATTTATGGCGCTGACTCTTATCCACAGGGCACTTTTCCAAAAACTTGAAGGTCAGTATTACATGTATAAGCATGGATTGTTAGAACCGGAGATTTGGCGCGTAAGAAGAAACTGGGCGCAATCCTTGGTAACTTTACCTATTCCAAAGCATTGGTGGGAAATAGAAGTTACACAGACGCTTTACTCTGAAGAATTTATTAAAATGATATCAGAGGGAGATAAAACTGATGTTTATGCTCCAGGAAAAGGGAGTGATTAAATTCGCTGCTATCCTGCGTCTTCAGACACTGAATTCTTAACCAAGGTCTGTATCTCACAGACCTTTGCCCCGCATTTTAGAATGAGACACCTTCGCTTCGCTCGGACTGACGTCTAGTTGTTCGAGAAGTTGGACAGCGGAGCCCATAAGATTTCCCGAATAACTATATTGTATCCCCCGGAGCTTTCAGAAAATGGAGAAAACAGTATTCGAGATTCCAAAAATGGATTGCCCATCTGAAGAGAACCTAATCAGGGCAAATCTGGATGGGATATCAGGCATTGCCAATCTGGACTTCGATATACCTAACCGCAAACTCACCGTCTTCCATTCTGGTCAAGTTCAGCCTATTGAAACCGCCATTTATGATCTGAACCTCGGAGGCAAAAAGCTATCCACAGAGCATACCGAGCAAACACACTTTGCCGTACAAAAAAATCAGAAAAAACTCCTTTGGACGGTTCTTGGGATCAACTTCGCCTTCTTCATTATCGAAGCGACTACAGGTATCCTTTCCAAATCCATGGGTTTGGTGGCCGATAGTCTGGATATGCTAGCTGATTCATTTGTCTATGGGATAAGCCTGATTGCCGTTGGAGGAACCATTGCTTTTAAAAAGCGCATTGCACGAATCGCAGGGTACTTTCAGATTGCCCTTGCCGTGATTGGATTATCAGAGGTAATTAGACGTTTCATTGGAACGGCTGAAGTCCCTGATTTTACCACTATGATTGTGGTTTCCTTTCTCGCCCTTATTGCAAATGGTTTATGCCTCTATCTCCTTCAGCGATCAAAAAGCAAAGAAGAAGCTCACATGAAGGCTAGTATGATCTTTACCTCCAACGATGTGATTATTAACCTTGGAGTGATTGTAGCTGGAGTTCTCGTGAATTGGCTGGATTCCAATAAACCAGATCTTATTATCGGGTCTATTGTTTTCATATTGGTAGTTCAGGGAGCAAGAAGGATTTTGAAGTTGGGGAGGTAAAACTCTCCATTGACCCAGATGCCTTATTTACCGTCAAAGTAAGTATTCTCGAATTTGATGGGTATAAATCTCTGATTTAGGCCGGATATAGATATTTTGGTTTACCCAAACAACCGCACCTATGAAGAGCATCCTTTCCATTTTTTGCCTGACTTTAATTCTCTTTTCATGTCAGCAGCAATCTAGCCCACATGCCGAATTACAAATTTTGCCTAGCCCAAATTCCATGACTATCTCAGGAAGTTCGGGTCTGGAAGTCAATTCGGTTCAGCAAGCATACCAAAATGCCTATACACATTATGTGTCAAATGGAAACCTGAATTCCTGGGAAGAGAATGGACTTTCTTTTGTTTTGGCTCCAGAAAAGAACCTAAATAAGGAAGCTTATGAACTGGAAATCGCGGATAATGAGGTTGAAATAGTCGCTAGCTCACAAGAGGGACTTTGGTATGGCTTGATGACTTTGGGACAGATTCTCGAAGACAGTCACGATCAAGGAAGTCCCTTGCCCTTGATTGAGATCTCTGATGAGCCCGCTCTGGCTTATCGCGCCATTCATTGGGATGTGAAGCATCATCTGGAGAAAAAGGAATATTACTTTGACATCCTCGATAACCTCGCTTCTCAAAAAATCAATGCGGTAATCGTAGAAATTGAAGATAAGCTGGCCTACCAGCTCCAACCCAAAGTGGGTTCGTCTGATGCCTTTAAGATAGAAGAATGGAAAGAGATCAGTGACTATGCGAAGGCTAGAAATATTGAGTTAAGTCCCTTGGTTCAAGGTCTTGGTCATGCCTCTTTTATTCTTAAGCATGAGGAGTACAAGGAGCTCAGAGATGATCCTAAAAGCGACTGGGCTTTTAATCCGCTTGATGAAAGTACTTATGAAGTTCAGTTTGATCTGTATGAAGATGCACTGAAGGCCTTTCCTTATGCTAGCTATCTGCATGTTGGCGGAGATGAGGTGCATACTACAGGGAGAAATAGCGGAAAATCTGCTCTAGAGCTTCAGTTGATTTGGCTTAACCGAGTTAGTAAATATGCCGAGCAAAAAGGCCTTACTCCAATCTTTTGGGATGACATGCCTCTAAAAAATGCGGGGGTCTATTCTTCCATTTACAACAGAAATCTCAGTGAGGCCAAGGTTGATAGTATTTGGAATCAAAATGAACCTGAGTTGAATAAATATGTAGACTTGTTTCCCAAAAATTGTGTCTATATGCGCTGGAACTACAGCATACCGGAATCTCCGGGTAATGAGCGAGCTATGAGATGGTTTGCTGACAATGGGTTTGAGGTCATGGGTGCAACAGCTGGGCAGACTAGGTGGAACCTCATGCCTTTAGAGCAAAGCAATGCTAAAAACATAAGAGACTTTGCTTTGATATCCATCCGGAATAAAGCCAAAGGACTTTTACTTACCCTATGGGATGATGACTCTCCACATTTCGAACTTTATAGCAGGGGCATTTCGAACTTTGCAGAATATACCTGGGCAGGAGAGAAAAGGTCAATTAGTGAATTGCAAAAAGCCTTTAGACAACGAACATTCGGGCATGGACTGGCTGAAGAATCTTTTGAGTTTATAGACTCTTTGGAGATAGCGGTAAGATTCTGGAAAAACGCTCTTTTGGTTACAGGAAAAGATCGGAAT
>CAZLUY010000231.1:0-2446 GCA_964562785.1 uncultured Limnohabitans sp.
GATTATCAATTACAACCTGATGAAATCAGGAGGGCAACCAATGAAAACTCTAAAATTCTTTTCCTTTGCTCTCCCAATAACCCCACTGGTAATTCTTTGGATCGAAATGATATTTTGAAAGCCATTAAGGATTTCCCAGGAATTGTAGTGGTAGATGAGGCTTATGTTGATTTTATGGAGCAGAAGAGTTTAGTGGCCGAATTGGATAATTCCCCAAACTTGGTAGTAATCCAGACCTTTTCTAAGGCTTGGGGCTTGGCCTCCTTGAGACTAGGGATGGCATTTGCATCTGAGGAGATTATCTCGGTACTGAACAAAATCAAGCCTCCCTACAATATATCTGGACTCACTCAAGACACACTTTTAAAGGCTCTTCCTGATTTAGAAAAAGTGGATTTCATGGTCAAAGATATTCTTGAGGAACGGGAAGAAATGAGGTTAGAGTTGGAAGAGATGTCTGGAGTGGAAAAGGTTTACCCTTCAGATGCCAATTTTCTGTTAGTAAGGATTCCAAATGCAAATCAGGCTTATGAAGATTTGATAGCTCGGAAAGTAATCACCAGAAACAGATCCAAAGTCCAGCTCTGTGAGAATAGTCTTCGAATTACCATAGGAACCAAAGAAGAAAACAGAATATTTTTGGATAAGCTAAAAAGCTGGTTAGGATCAAAATAATAAAAATGAAGAAGCGAGTTTTATTTATCGATCGAGACGGGACCATAATAAAGGAACCACCAAGCGACTTTCAAGTGGATAGTTTGGAAAAACTGGAGTTCCTACCAAAGGCAATCTCTAACCTTAGAAAGATTGCTGAGGAGACTGATTTCGAATTGGTCATGGTGACTAATCAAGATGGTCTGGGAACTGATTCCTTTCCTGAAAAGGACTTTTGGCCGGCGCAGTACAAAATGCTCAAGACTTTAGAGCAAGAGAATATATTCTTCTCTGAGATACTGATTGATAAGACTTTTGAGCATGAAAATGCTCCAACTCGCAAACCAGGCACAGCTTTATTAACCGCCTATAAAGAAGGAGACTATGACCTTGAAAACAGCTATGTAATAGGTGATAGAGATTCAGACATGCAATTGGCCGAGAATCTGGGAGCTAAAGGGATTTTCATTGGTGAAGAAAATTCTAAGGCGGAATTCGTTTCTGACAACTGGGACATGATTTTCGAATTCTTGCGATATCCAAACCGAGAAGCTGAAGTAAAAAGGACCACCTCAGAAACTGATATTTTCATTCGTGTTAATCTTGATGGAACAGGAAAAGCAGATATTTCTACCGGCCTGAGCTTCTTCGATCACATGCTTGATCAACTTGCCAGACACGGAGGAACCGACCTCAAAATCAAAGTGAATGGAGACCTTCACATTGATGAACATCATACTATTGAAGATACCGCACTAGCACTGGGTGAAGCCTATTTAAATGCCTTAGGAAACAAAAAAGGCATTTATAGATATGGCTTTTGTTTACCTATGGATGATTCCCTAGCACAAGTGGCTATTGATTTTGGAGGAAGACCCTGGATCGTGTGGGAGGCTGATTTTCAACGTGAAAAAATTGGTGATATGCCTACAGAGATGTTCTATCATTTCTTCAAATCATTTTCTGACACGGCTAAGTGTAATCTGAATATGAAAGTAGAAGGTGATAACGAACATCATAAGATCGAAGCCTTGTTTAAGGCTCTTGCAAGGGCTATCAAGATGGCTGTAATGCGAGACAAATCTAACCTCGATCAGTTACCTAGTACCAAGGGAATGCTTTAACAAAAAAAAGTAAACAAATACGGAAATCTTATCGTAGTTTTGAATAATTAGTTATGAAGCGAATTCTACATAGATTACCTATTTATTTAATTTTCATTCTATTTTTTAGTTGTAGATCGGATCTGACTAACATAGAAGCTCTTTATAATGCAGAGCAGTATGAGCAGGTCATTGATAAATTAGACACTTATCTTTTCTTCAATGTAACTGATGTTAAGGCCTACCATATGAGAGCCCGTAGTTATGAAGAGCTCGAAATGTACGAAGAGGCTAGAGAGGACTTTGAGAGGGTAATCTCTTTGGATCCCGAATACGGCATGGCCTATGCAGGTTTAGGTAAAATAGAATTCGAAGAAAAGAACTACAAAGAGGCAGAAATCTATTTGCTGAGAGCTGCCAGCAAAGAAGAAGACAATTTTGAAATTTTGTATATGCTGGGCCGGGCTCAGATTATGACCGGCAAGCACCGTACTGCAGAAGAGTTTCTAAGGATGGCCAAAGATCTTAATCCTGACTTTGGAAAGCTTAATTTTTACCTTGGAATGACATTGGCTTTTCAAGGTGATGCCCTCGGCGCCGCTGCAGCATTCAACACCTATCTAAAATCAGAACCTGATCAGCTAGTTGGATTATATAACCGCGGCTTCGCACTTATGCGAGCAGGTTAT
>CAZLUY010000232.1:0-3072 GCA_964562785.1 uncultured Limnohabitans sp.
CCGTGTTCTGCTGCTCGAACTGCATCGGAGGGCACTGAGTCCGGATTTTGAATAGGGAAATAATGGATTTGCCTCAAAATTGAATTTCCATAGGCTACTTTATCCTCAAAGAAATCTTCCTCTAGTTCAAGATGGAGAGCAATTGCTTGTAACATAGCTTTACCTGCCCGTTCCAGAGTTTGATAAACTTCTACTGAAGTGTCCTTTAATTCCGAGATCTCTTCCGGCCAAATATTCTCTGGGTACTCCTTCTTCACTACGTCATTATCAGGAATGAAGGAGGTCTCTTGCCCAACATGATAGAATTCCTTTAAGTCACCGGTATTTCTTCCTTTGGCATGTTCTTTACCTTTTCCTGTGTATCCCCTTTGATATCCAATCTCAGGATGCTCGTACTTCGCCTTTAAATCTTCTGGAAGCCCAAAGAATAACTTGATAGCTGTATAAAGTTTGTCTTGAAGTTCTTGAGTAAGTCCATGGTTTCGGATCGCCACGAACCCGATATTTTGATAAGCTTCACCAAGTTTGTTTACAAAATTGGCCTTTTGTTCTGGGCTACCATTGGTGAAATCCGCTAAATCAAGACTTGGGATTTCATCAAAAAGAATTTCCATAGAAGAGTTGTTTTGGCATTAATCTAGTGCGTATAAAAATAACATCTTTCATCTCAAATCAGGGAATAATGAGAAAAATACTAAGAGGCTTATTGTTGGCCAGCTTAATCCTCTCTTCATGCGGCTCAGAAAAATCTGAAGAAACTGCTGAGTCTGCGGAAGTTACTTCTGAGGATATTTCAATGGAGATTCCCGAAGAGGAGATTTTGGAAGTTTCGTTCGCTGAGATTAGCCTTACGGAGGAGTATCCTGATGCAATTTTAGAGCTTTATACACCTCTCGGAAATCAGGTTTTTAGGCCAGGGAAAGTCCCCTTTGAGTTTAACATCAAAAACTACCCTTTTTTGGTAGAGGGTTCTGAAGAAATCAAGTTGCTTAAAATTCTTAATGGTAATAATCCGGTGGAACATAATGCTCCAATTTTTCAAGAGGAACTAACTGAGGGAAGTTATAGATGCGTGGCGTATTTAGTGGATGAAAATGGCTTTGCGCTTAAGAATTTCGGAAATTATGTCGATAGGGATTTTCAAGTTGGAGAATCTCGTCCTTTCCCATATTCAGCCGAACCTTATTTGGCACTTAACCTTCCAAAAAATCAACAAAAGTTTAAGTTTGGTGATCCAATACCATTAGATTTTTTAGTGCTAGGAGGCGACATGAAACTTGATGGCTTGAGGGTCACTGTGAAAGTCAATGATAAAGAACACATCATCCGGGAGATGATTCCTTCTGTCATTTCAGGTTTATCAAAAGGGGAGCACACCATACAACTTACCTTGAATAGAATCGGGGGTAAGGATTTGGAAGGACCATTCTCTCAGGTCAACAAGACCATATTTGTTGAATAACATGTTTATCTTTGCGGCTTCCAGATTGAAATTACCGCATGCTTACTGTTAATCAAATCAGAAATAATTTTGAGCTCTGCCTGGCAGGGTTGGAAAAAAGGTTTTTCCCAGATGCTGAAGAAGCATTGAATAAGGTTCTTGAACTTGATAAAATCCGTAAGGATACTCAAACCAAAAGGGATCAGATTCAGTCAGAATCAAATTCGCTTTCTAAGAAAATCGGTGGCCTGATGAAGGAGGGCAAACAAGAAGAAGCCAATCAAATCAAAGAAAGGACATCTTCTTTGAAACAGGAAATTAAAGCCTTGGATGAGGAGAATGCGAAAGCTGGTGAAGATTTAAAACAGCTTTTATATACCATTCCAAATATTCCTCATAACTCTGTGGTGGCAGGTAAATCTGCTGAGGACAATGAAGTCTTGTTTGAAAATGGGCAGAAACCTGAGCTAAGCGCTGGAAAGGTTCCTCATTGGGAGTTAATCAAGAAGTATGACATCATTGATTTTGACTTAGGGGTTAAAATTGCTGGAGCTGGATTCCCTGTCTATAAGGGCAAGGGAGCCAGACTTCAGAGAGCCTTGATTAACTTCTTTTTGGATGAGGCTTTGAAAGCTGGTTTTGTAGAGGTTCAACCGCCAATCCTCGTAAATGAAGCCTCTGGCTACGGAACTGGACAATTGCCAGACAAAGAAGGCCAGATGTATGAAGCGAGTGGGGATAATTTATTCCTCATTCCTACTGCTGAGGTTCCTATTACCAACATGTACAGGGATGTGATCTTATCCGAGGAAGATTTCCCGATAAAGAATGTTGGTTATACACCTTGCTTCAGAAGAGAAGCCGGCAGCTGGGGGGCTCATGTAAGAGGGCTGAATCGCCTTCATCAATTCGACAAAGTTGAGATTGTCCAGATTACACATCCAGAAAAGTCCTATGAGGCTTTGGAGGAGATGAGTGCCTACATTCAAGGAATTCTTCAAAAACTGGAATTGCCTTATCGAGTTCTTAGGCTTTGCGGAGGAGATACGGGTTTCACATCGGCATTGACTTATGATATGGAGGTGTTTTCAGCTGCTCAGGAAAGGTGGCTTGAGGTAAGTTCTGTATCCAACTTTGAAACATATCAATCCAATAGGTTGAAGCTGAGATTCCGAGGAGAAGATAAGAAATCTCAATTAGCACATTCTCTAAATGGAAGTGCTCTGGCTTTGCCAAGAATTGTTGCCGCTATATTGGAAAATAATCAGACTGGTGAGGGAATAAGCATGCCTAAGGTGCTTCATCCTTATTTGGGGTTTGAAAGCATCAATTAAATTCTTTGACAAGCTTTGTATGAAAAAGTCACTATTCCTTTTTGTCATTCTCTTTTTTGCTTCGATTGTTGTTTTCGCTCAGTCCAATGAAGACAGAAAAAAGATAGCTGAAACGGTTCAGCTCTACTTTGATGGCATGATGGAGCGAGATAGAGGTAAATTGGATCAGGCTTTTGTAAAAGAAGCTCGATTGATTGGTTTTCGTGGAAACACATTCACAGTAACTGAGTATGAAGATTGGGCCAGTGGAACTGCTAGCGGAGAGCCAAGGGATAAGTCCAAATTTGATAATAAGCT
>CAZLUY010000233.1:0-3067 GCA_964562785.1 uncultured Limnohabitans sp.
ATTAATCCTCTCCTCAGGGCCCAAAGGATCAATCTTGAACGGAGTGTTCCCCGCTCGAAGTGCCTTAAGGTATTGCTGATTATTCGATGGATTCAGACCACGATCGGTGCCATCAAAACTATGGGCCGAAGGTCCTGCCCCCAGATAAGGGACTTGCTTCCAATAATTAGTGTTATGAAGGGAATATTCACCACTCCGCGCAAAATTGGATATTTCATAATGTTCATATCCCTTATCTTTTGTTATGTCGATAAGTATTTCAAATTCCTCAGAAACGAAATCTTCATTGGCAGGTAAGAATTTCCCAGTTTTCTCCCAATGACCCAAAGCTGTTTTTGGCTCTACAGTCAATGCATAACAGGAAAGATGTCCTGGATCCATTTCTAAAGCGGTATTTAAATCCTTAATCCAATTCTTATGATCGGAAGAAGGGTGACCATAGATTAGATCTAAATTGAATTTTTCAAAGCCGATCTCTCTGGCTTTACTAATGGCGACATGAGCCTCTTCAGAATTATGCGCTCGGTTATAAAATTTTAATCGATCGTCATGAAAGCTCTGGATGCCCAGAGACAAACGGTTGACGCCGGATTGAAACCACCCTTTCAGTTTTTCATTGGTAAGATCGTCAGGGTTAGCTTCGAGAGTGACCTCTTTCCAGTTATTGCAGTATAATTTTTGAACAGCTTCAAGAATACGAGTAATCTGGTCTGTAGTTAAAATTGAGGGACTGCCTCCTCCAAAATAAACCGTTTCAATCGTCTCTCCTTTCAGATAGTCTTTGCGCAGTTCCAACTCGTGGATAATCGCTTGTGTCATGTCTTTATGACCATTTTTCGAGGTGGAAAAATGGAAATCACAGTAATGACAAGCTTGCTTGCAAAAAGGGATATGAATGTAGATGCCAGCCAAGGGATTTCGCTTATTTTGCAAATATAAACTAGTTTCTGGCTCTGTTCCCTTCTCGATTAATACTGCTTTTGTTCCTATTCCAAGGATTTGTGTTCAACGTGCTTGGCCAGGATTTAAAGTTGCTCATTTTGACGGATTCAGACGAAAGCGTAATTGTGGATACGCTTAAATTTCAATCCAGTCAGAAATTAGATGCCTATCTGGACTCCATTTCATCAGTTTACCAGAGGCAAGGTTATTTATCAGCTTATTGGGACAATGAAAATAAAGGCGATTCAATCTTTGCTCAATTAAATCTGGGCCCTAGAATTGAACGTCTGCAAGTTCGTTCTAACAAGATTCCCGCAAGTTATCTCTCGGATGAGGAGAGGATGCCGAGCACTTATGCTGAGTATTTGGATATGTTGGATATAGTCCTTCAAAAGGTCGAGAATGAGGGCTTTCCCTTTGCAGGAGTTTCATTGGGTAATCCGCTAAGGAAGGATGGGACGCTTGAAGCAGACCTGATATTTGATTCCGGCCCTCTGATTACCTGGGATAGTGTGAAAGTATTAGGGTCTTCAAAAACTAAAGACAAGTACCTCCAAAACCTGAGTTTTTTAAAGCCTGGTGAACCTTTCTCCCAAGAGGATTTCCGCAAAGCAGCATTGGCAGTGAGTAGGTCGCCTTATTTTTCTATTCAAAATGAGCCAGAAATTTCCTTCCAACAACAAAAAGCCCAGCCTCAATTCACCTTGGTCGATAGAAGAGCAAATGTCATTGATGGCATCATAGGCATTCTTCCAAATGAAAATGAAGAGGGGAGTGTTCTTATCACTGGGCAGTTGGATTTGGAATTATATCATCTTGGAGGAAAAGGAAGAGATATTGCCTTGCATTGGCAGAGACTGAACGTTGAAACTCAAAGCCTTTCTTTATTATATAAGGAGTCTTACCTGTTCGGGTCTAGAATTAGTGCTTTGGTGGATTTTAGCCTTTTGAAGCAAGACACCACCTTTCTCAATAGAGATTTTGGTCTGAGTTTTCTGTATGAGCCCAACCCCAAATTGTTTCTAAGTTTTTTTACACGACGGCAGGCTAGTGATTTGATTTCTACATTTGGCTTAAGTGAAGTGACCGAATTGCCGGAGGTTGCCGATTTCCGCTGGAATCAATATGGATTAGATCTTGTATGGCAGGACTTGGACTCTCCGATCTTTCCTAGGAAGGGCTGGAGGTTGCAGGGTAAATTCTCAGTAGGGAATAAACGAATATTAGAGAACACAGCGATCCCCAGTGAAATCTATGCTGACCTGGATTTGAGTACAACCCAGTTCAGTATTTGGGGCTCAATTGAAAAACACATTTCAATCAAGCCAATTTGGGGAATGTGGGTTCACTCTAGTTTTGGTCTGATTGATAATGAAAACCTACTCTTGAATGATCTTTTTCGGATAGGTGGGCTTAAAAGTATCCGAGGATTTAATGAAAACTTCTTTTATGCGCGTAGTTTTGCTTATCTGAATTTTGAACAGAGGTTATTTCTTGGAGAGGGTTCTTATCTCCTTGCTTTTGTGGATGGTGGATTTGTAGAGGACCCTTATGCTGATGAGACCAGAGATTATCCATTTTCACTTGGTGCAGGATTAAATCTCGCTACGGGTTCAGGTATGTTTAAATTTATTTTGGGTGTTGGGTCGGCGAATGAACAGCCTTTTTCATTCTCTTATTCCCGAATTCATTTCGGCTATGTTGCCAATTTCTGAGGCATGAAGAAAATCCTGCTTACTTGGTTCTTATCAATTGTCGCCTTGGCGTGCGTCAGAGCTCAGGTGGTGAAGGATTATTCTGACGAAATCAAAAGCCAGGGCTTTGCTTCGTGGTTTGGTACAGAAAGTTATCTGGAATTGGGACTTGATCTAAAAAGTTTCCCAATGGCAAATATGGAATTGGATATTCCAGAGGGCACCGTGGTTTTCGTGGAAGAAGAAGTCTGGTTTCAAGCTGAAAAGGACACCAACTTATTTGTCTCCTTAAATCAACTCAAAAATACATTTGACAGCGATTCGGTCAATTTCTTGTTCAGTGGAGATGTCTTCCTCAGAGAGCAATTACAAGTAAGAAAGGTTTTGACCAGATCTGAGAGTCAATTGGAAGTTGAATCGGGGAGCTCTCC
>CAZLUY010000234.1:0-3822 GCA_964562785.1 uncultured Limnohabitans sp.
AGAGGGGAGATCAAGAACTTTTCTCTTGAGAGAGGCAGGGCCAGGGTTTATCTTCAGACGGATTCACTTAGAAAGATTGGTCAGTTTGATGATTTAAATATTGAGGTAAAAGGGCTTTCCACCGACCTTATAAGATTGAATTATGCCATCCCTTTTGAGTTTGAAACCATTAAGACCTCCCTTGATAATTTTGAGTTTGAATTAAATCTCGATCAAAAGTTATCGGTAGGTAGTCTTGATTGGGATTCTGAAGAGAACCGATTGGAGATACAAGATGCAGGATTGAACTATACCAGAGATTGGAAAAGTGTAGCTCGGGACAAGGAGTTTCAGACCGATTTGATTGAGTTCAATGTTGAAAAACTTGGTATATCGGGGCTAGACCCCATCAGTTCTTTTTATGATTCCATTGTTTTTGCTTCAGATAAAATGGAGATTGAAAATCTCGTTTTAAAGGATGGAAGAGATAAAAATATTCCCAGACCTCCTGATACTCCCAAGCAAAATTTCATTCAGCTCCTCACTCAGCAAGAACTGAAGCTTAGAATAGATACCATTCATTTGATGAATTCAGAAATTCAGTATTCAGAGATAGTACCTGGTAGTACACAGCCAGGAGTGCTTACGATTTCTGAAATAGATGCAACATGGCTGAATACGAATACTTTTGAGTCTGATGCACAGAAGAATCCAATCACTTTAGAATTGAGCGCAATATTGAATGGTGCAGCAGAAGTGCGTATTGAAATGGAGGAGGATTACTCAACTTTTGAAGTAGATGGTAGAGTAAGCGTTGGTCCCATGGATATGACCAAACTCAACCCGACCTTGGTGCACCTTGTAGGTGTGCAGGTAAACTCAGGAAATCTTTATGGGATAAACATAGACATCAGTTACGATTCACTTGGTTCATACAATGTCTTTGCAATGGAATACGATAGTCTGAATATTGATATTCTATCTAAAAAGAGGGGAGGGGCTAACAAAGTCTTAAGTACCCTAGGTAAGGCTGGTTATCGTAAATCTCACACCAGAACCGAGAAGAAGTATGAGGTCCACGAGTATTATACAGAAAGGAACCCATATAGAGGCCCTATCAACTTGTTATGGGTCAGTATAAAGGACGGCCTAGTCCAAACTGTGCCATCTAGTACTGCGGGTATTTTTGTCAAAAAACCGAGGCAAACCAAAAAGAAGGATAAAAAGAAAAGAAAGGGTAAACTTTGGCCCTTTGGAGGGTGATTTTGCATAGCATTCAATTCATTTTTTTGTCTATAAATTTCAACTCCATTGAACATTCTCTTTTAGTTTAGCCAAATGGATTTTGAAAGTACTGACCGGCTAGAACTAGCTGCTCGTTTTGTGAATAGCACTAACGCTCCAATTTTCCTTACAGGAAAGGCCGGGACAGGAAAAACCACTTTTTTAAAGGAGCTCGCAAAGAGTACTCATAAGAATCATGTGATAGTAGCCCCAACCGGCATTGCTGCCTTGAATGCTGGAGGTGTTACCATCCACTCCCAGTTTCAATTACCGCTTGGCTTTTTTCTTCCAGTTAGGGAACCTGAAGCCAACTACTCAGATCAATATGGCTGTTTCACACAATATTCACTGACCAGACAACATCCACTTAGTGCAGCAAGGAGAAATGTATTGAAATCGATTGATCTATTGGTGATTGATGAGGTCAGTATGCTGCGAGCGGATGTTTTAGATGCTATTGATTTTAGACTTCGCTCGGTTAAGAGAAACTACAATAGTCCATTTGGTGGGGTGCAGGTTTTGATGATAGGAGACCTTTATCAGCTACCACCTATTGCTAAAGACCAGGAATGGAGAATCCTCCAGAAATTTTATAAAAGCATCCATTTTTTTGAATCTAAAGCACTCGGTGAATCAGGGATGATTTATCTGGAGCTCAATAAGATTTTCAGACAGAAGGATGATCAATTCATCTCGGTTTTAAATCATTTGCGTGATGATCAGGTGACTCAGGAAGATGTGGATTTACTCAATAAGCACTATCAACCAACCTCGCAAATTAAAGAGATACGAGACTGTATTACGCTGACAACACACAATTATAAAGCTGACAAAATCAATCGGGAAAGGCTTGATGCAATTACAAAAGCATCCCACTTTTATGAAGCGGAGGTGAGTGGTGATTTTCCTGAAAGTATGTTTCCGGTTGGTGAGTCCCTTGAATTAAGAGAAGGTGCTCAGGTCATGTTCATTCGAAATGATTCAAGCGGGTCCGGGGATTACTTCAATGGTAAACTTGCCCAGATTGACAAGCTAAGGGAAGACGAAATTGAGGTGATAATGGAGGGAAGTAGCTACTCCTATCTTCTGAAGAAGGAGGTCTGGGAAAATAAGAAGTATGTAATCGATCCGGAATCCAAGGATCTTTATGAAGAAGTCGTTGGAACCTTTACTCACTTTCCAATAAAGCTAGCCTGGGCAGTAACTGTGCACAAAAGTCAGGGATTAACCTTTGATAAGGCGATAATTGATGTTGGGAAAGCCTTTGCTCCAGGGCAGGTTTATGTCGCTCTGAGCCGCTTAAGAAGTTTGGATGGTTTGATATTGCAAACCCCAATCCACCCAGAAGTGGTGCATTCAGATAAGGATGTTCATGGATTTAGCCAACAGGCCAAAGAACAGAATCTTCCTGAGCTACTCGAAAAAAACCAGCAGGATTTTCTCCATAGTCTGGTCATTTCAGGATTCAATTTTGATCCTTTGGAAAGAGAGATAAAGTCTTTTGCCTCAAAAGTGGAAAGCTCAATGGAGTTTGAGGACGCTGAAATGCAAAATGCCATTCCAGCATTGATTCAAAAGATGAAAGATCAGGTAGGTATTGGACATAGGTTTACCAATCAATTGCGTTCTCTTCTGATTTCTAATGATATCCAACAATTAAAAGAGCGACTAGAAAAAGGGACTAGCTATTTCAAAGAACTGCTGGAGGATATGCTGTCTGGACTTCTGAATCATGCAGCAGAAGTTGAGCGATTTACCCGTACGAAGACTTATCTCAGAGGGCTGGAAGAATTGGAAGTGACCATTCTGAATAAGTACGGAGATATCAATAGAATTCAACATGTGATGGGCTCCATCCTTGGAGGGAAAATGGCCCAGAGGAATGATAAGTTGGAAGGAGAAAAGGCTCGATTGCGATTAAGGTTGAGAGAAAGTGCTAAGGCTCGTGCTCTCGATAATCCCAAATTCACCAATAATAAAACTGGTCGAAAAAAAGGCGGAAAGCCAAACCTAAAGCGAAAGGTGGGAGAGACCTATGAAATCACTTTTCAGATGATTAAGGAAGGGAAAAGTATTGGTGATATAGTGGTCCAACGAGGGCTGGCAACTTCGACAATTCAAAGTCACTTAGTGAGGGGCATCAAGGAAGGGAAAGTTCAAGTCGAGGACTGCTTACCACCCGAAACCATTTTCGAAATCAACTCAGAAATAGAAACGGGAAAGACACCCAATCAATTGAGAGTTCATTTTGAGAATACCCATGATTACAATATCATTCGGATGGTTCTTGCAAGCCGAGCTCACACTTAAGAGTTAATTTTGCTGGTATTGAACCTTTAGGCTTTTCAATTCACCTTTCATTCGCTCAACCTGATTGTGGATTTCAGGAGCCGTATAAATATTATTCATTTCCTGCGGATCATTTTGCAGGTCAAAGAATTCCCATTCATCTTCTTCATAATAGTGTATCAGCTTAAAGCGTCCATCAAAGGCACCTTCATCCATTTTAACGCTATGAACTCCTGGGTATTCATAGTAGGCGTAATAAAGTGAGTTTCT
>CAZLUY010000235.1:0-3598 GCA_964562785.1 uncultured Limnohabitans sp.
AGCCTAGTGATCAGGTTAATTTCGGTGTAATCGGTTGTAATGGTATGGGCTGGTCCAACATGAATGCACATCTCAAACTGCCTGAGGTTAATTGTGTGGCATTGGCAGATGTGGATCAAAGTGTTTTGGATAGAAGGACTGAGGATGTCTTTAAACAAAGAAATACGCGGCCAAAGCAATACACGGACTATAGAAAGCTACTTGAAGATCCAGATATAGATGCCGTAATCATCGGAACTCCGGATCATTGGCATTGTCTGAATATGGTGGATGCAGTCTCTGCTGAGAAGGATGTTTATGTAGAAAAGCCGATAGCCAATACCATTGAAGAGTGCCAGATTATGGTGGCTGCTCAGGAGCGATATGGAAAGGTAGTCCAAGTGGGGCAGTGGCAGAGATCAGGTTCCCAATATGCTCAGGCGATTGATTATGTGAATTCAGGAAAGCTCGGTCAGATACGCTTAGTGAAATGCTGGGCTTATCAGGGCTGGATGAATCCTGTGGATGTGGTTCCGAATGGCACTCCTCCATCAGGAGTAGATTATGACATGTGGCTCGGTCCAGCACCGCAGCGACCATTTAATAAAAATAGATTCCACTTTACTTTCAGATGGTTCTGGGATTATGCTGGCGGATTAATGACCGATTGGGGCGTGCATGAGATCGACATCGCTCTTTATGCTATGGGCGTGACTGCCCCTAAATCTGTGATGGCTTCAGGTGGAAAATTTGCCTACCCAAATGATGCTTCGGAGACTCCGGATACTTTGCAAACTGTATATGAGTACGATGGATTCAATATGCTTTGGGAGCATGCAACAGGTATCGATGGGGGAAATTATGGAACTACAGAGGGGATAGCATTTATTGGAAATAATGCAACTCTTGTGGTGAATAGAGGAGGATGGAAAGTAATCCCGGAAACTAAGAACAAGGATGGAGAGCGAGTTCCTTTGGTTGAAGAAGTTCCACACACCAGACCTGAAGGGAATGCACTAGGCTCACATGCTCAGAATTTTGTGGATGCGATCAAAGCGCAGGATCATAGCATGTTGAATTGTGCTATCCAAACAGGATCCATAGCCGCTATCAATGCTCAGATGGGTAATATCGCTTACAAAACAGGGGAGAAGATTTATTGGGATGCCGAAAAGAATAAATTCACCAGTGGTAAAGCCAACGCCTTGATGAAGGCACAGTATAACAATGGATGGAAAGTTCCAAAGGTTTAACCTTAGGGCTTTCTACTTGTCCCGAAACTTGTGATTAAATCTATATTCAAGGTTAAGCATGAATTGCTTGTTGCGGAAATCCTCATAGGTTGGTACGCTTAATTCTTGTGGTCCAAACTGATAAGTCAGATTAATTACAATCGCTTTATCTGGTACAACTTGGGCCTGCACAAAATTCCCGAGACTAGTCACTCCAAATCTGAACCTATTCCCAAAAGGAAGACCAAATCCTGAACCAATAGCAAGCTCATATCTCATACCTGGGAATGGACTGGGAAGTGCATTAGATATTCCACCATCAATAAAAGCGATTCTTTCTGGTCCAAATCTTCCATAAGCCTGTACATAAACTGGAATAGTTTTAATTAGGGTACCTGTCCCAGGTTTATCCAATTCTAATTCGTCGAAATCATTCCATGCAAGGTTACCCGCATGGATTCCGAATCCCAAGCCAACCCATTTCCAATCTCTCTTCACATAAGGATTTATTGAAAAAATGGACTGATTGTTTCTCACAGGGATTGTGTCAACCTTGGTTTCTTTTAATTGTGCGAACGATCCATTAATGCCATAAGTGAAAACACCATTATCTAGTATTTTGGCCCTGCCATAACCTACACCCGCATTCCAATAGGTTGATTCGTAAGCCTCGTAATCATAATTGCTGCAACCTCCACCGGAGGAAACCTCAAATCTTGAGGTAGACAAATAGTTGCCTCCTGAGTATCCTCCTTTGAAGAATTCATAAGATTCAACCCTTGAGCTATCTGTAGGAGTTTTATTCCAGGTCTGACTCATTAGAAAAAATGGTAGGATAAGGGATACTAAGGTGCCCCAGCGATATCTAGGGGAGGTATACTCGGTAAAGAAATGGTATGCACTAAGTACCAAAGCTGGAATAAGCATAAGGTTCATAACAAGAACCTCAGAAGTGTTTAACCAATTCCTTAAAGACCATGTGAGAATGCTTAGAATACCGAGGATGAAGAAGATTGAAATGAAACCAGGCCTTGGGGATTCGAGCTTATTAATTGGGGCTGGTTTTTTTGACTCTCTGAAATACAAAAAGAGCAGGCAAAATAGACCAACCACCAGAAGGATCCATTGCATTAATTTTACTCCAAGAAATGTTTCCCCGCCCATGGCATGGGCTCCACTATCTCTGAAGAACTCCGTCAAAAACCTGATTCCAGAATAAATGCCAATGGAAAGCACGAATAAGCCTCCTTTAGATTTAATCCTTTTTCTGAGTAAGAGAACAGCGGCCAGAGTTATTACACCATTGATTACCTCGTAGACTTGGAAAGGATGAAGGTGAGGAGTCAATGAGTATATAGAGTCAAGATTCCCTGAATTATAGTGATGGGCATGTGCAGGACTGTTTATTTGATATTGGACTCCAAAGCCTGAAACAGCCGGTTTTCCAAAACAACAGCCCAAAAGAAAGCATCCTACTCTTTGGATTATTATTCCAATTGGGAAGGCTGTGGCAAAAGAATCAATGCTTGAAAAGGGGATCTTAAAAAGCTTAATTCCTAGTAGGAAGACTATTATACCTAGTAAAATTCCACCAATAAGGACTTTTCCGCCAGCTTCAGGCAAAACAAAGCTTTGGAATAAAAGACTCCAATCAGCCTTGTCATAGGCATTGATCTTAGTGCCTACAATAAATGCAAGTCTGGATGCAGCAAGCACGATAAGCCATGCCATTAGGTTTAGTTTTCTTTTGATTCCTTCATACACAAGGATTATTGAAACCAACAGAAAAGCCAGGATGTAAAAGAGATCAAAAAACTGACTCATCTCTGTTCCCCCTAGAATGAAAGAAGCGAGACCTAATGTTGAAGAGTATGATGCTATCATGATTTTGATTTTTTATTAATCTATCATGAAAACCTGTTTAGGTATTCCAAATCGCTTTTCGAAAAATCTCAGTTTGTGCCAAAACCAAGAAAATTATAAGTAAAAAGTAATAAAGTGCTCAAATCTGAAGAATAGGGGGGTATTGGAAAAATAATTGAGGCTAGCTGAAATGAAAAAATGTAATTTGTAAAGAAACAATCAACTCAGTATGAATTTCCCCAAAACCACACTTTATCTCTTCGCTATATGCCTCCTGATTTCCTGCAAGTCTTCTGAGAAATGGGAGGGGCAAGGACCAATTCAGGTGGTTCCAACAGAAAGCAAAGAAATAGAAATTCAGGAAAGAAAGACCTTCAGCACCGAGTCTGGAATTTACTTCTCCAACGAGTTTGAAGGTGCCAGACTGAATGGAGTGGAACAGGTGAATGACACCCTGATTCGAGTAGAAATCTTGCCAGAAAATGCTCCAATTAATCCTAGCCCATGGTATGCCTTTAAGCTTT
>CAZLUY010000236.1:0-2628 GCA_964562785.1 uncultured Limnohabitans sp.
AACCACTTCCAGCACGCCTTCAATACCATCAATCATACTCTGGTTATGCTGCTTGTAGGGATCATTTCCAAATTTTTCACGGATATAGTCAAAATCATGGTCGTTCATAAGTTTCAGGACGAAACCAATGACTAATCGGGCATTCTCTTTTTCCTCCTCGGACCAACTTTCCTTTACAAACTTTTCAAAATCAATTTTTACGCTTTCCATAGCCTTTACTGTTAATATTAATTCACTTGCTTTTTGCAAGTATGCAAAGATAAAGTCATTTACTTGTATTTTGCAAGTATTATAAAAATAAATTGAAATGGAGCTGGGAAAGGACTTAGCAATACACTTAATCAAACAACTGAAGGTTCTTCCTATGGAATTCCAGTTGATTTCAGATAACTTAATAGAAAGCACAGCCCTATGGAAAACTACATCGATGGATATGCCTTCCCTATTTCAAAGAATCATGTATCCAAATACAAGGAAGTCGCAGAACAAGTTGCTCATATCTGGAAGGAGTATGGCGCTTTATCTTACTCCGAGTTTCTTGGAGATGATTTAGCATTTGATGGCTTGAAGAGTTTCCCCGATCTGCTCGATTCAAAAGAAACTGAGACCGTTATCATCGGTTGGGTCGTATTCAAGTCCAAAGAAGATCGAGACGCAATCCATCAAAAAGTTCGACAAGACCCAAGGATGGGAGAATTATTAAAGCCACTCATGAACCCGGAAGATCTGATTTTTAATGCCGGCAGAATGGCTTTTGGTGGCTTCAAACCATTGATTGAAAAGTAAAGAATTGAAGAGAACTAAAGTCTTTGATAAATCCTTCAACTCTTTAAAGGAGTCCTGAGAATAATTAATTAATGAGTGATTTCTTGAGTTATGAGAAGATGCCGACCAACCTAAAGAAACTTGGGTTGAAAGAGGCAGATTTTGCCAAACTCGAAAAACTCAGGTGGGTAGTGACGGAAAAAGTTCATGGAGCTAATTTCAGTTTTCACTATGAAGATCGAAGGCTCAAATTTGCCAAGAGAAAAGAGTTCCTGTCCTGGTCGGATGACTTTTTTGGATTTCAGTTAGTCGCAAATAGACTTGAAGAAAGAGTTACAAGCTTATTTGAGGAATTAAGCCTTAAGGAAGGGGCTAATCATATTATCTTATATGGCGAACTATTTGGAGGGGATTATCCTCATCCTCAAGTTGAGAGAAACCCAGAACTTCATCCTATTCAAACTGGGGTCTATTATTCTCCAGACATTTCCTTTTGTGCTTTTGATCTGGCAATCAGTTGACCTAATGCGAAGTTTTATTTGGATTATGAAACAACCATTTTATACTTCGAAAGGCATCAGATCTTGTATGCGAAACCGCTTCTCATTGGAAAGCTTAAAGAAGCTTTAAATTTCAATACCAGAATCAATAGTCGAATTCCAGCCGAGTTAGGCTTGCCGGAATTAGAATCAAATCTTATCGAAGGAGTCGTGGTCAAGCCATTCAATCTAAGTGATCCCGGATTGCTATCCACTAGACCAATTGTTAAGCTAAAGAACAAAGAGTTAGAAGAAGAGGAGCGCTTTCACGAAGCTAAAAAATGGTCTTTTATTCCCGAAGTGAATTCCAAGACAGAGGACCTGTCCTATATTCTGGATGATTTAAAGCGGTACATCACCAGGAACCGTCTTCAAAGCGCAATCTCGAAAATTGGCGAGCCTGATCCATCAAATGAAAAAAGGCAGAAGGAAATAATCAAAGAATTCTTAGCTGACACCATGGAGGATTTTAAATTGAATAACCCCGGGGTTTTAGAAGAATTAATAGCAGAGGAGATTTCCTGGTTGGAAAAAAGGGCGGAATCCGAAATAGAATTGCTTTTATCAGGAGATTAGTCAATCCAAAGGTCTAAAAACAAAAAACGGGAAGGGCTCTTTCGAACTCTTCCCGTTTAACCTTTCGATCGCCGTAGCTCACGATCGGTTTCAAGCTTGGATCCATGACTATGCGCCAGTTGCCCGACTCACTAATCTTAGGCCTTCACTCGCTCCGCATTACTTTCGCCCTGCGGCCCGTAGCAATTCACTGCGAGGTTTCCCTTTTCAGACACTCAACCGAAGTTTCCAGTCCTTTAGTCAATTACTCATCGTGTCAACCTTAATCCGGATTCTTACTTCCGGCCATTTATCAATTGCTTGATGATTTAAATGTCGCTCAAATCAGTACTGAAACCAAAAAAAACAGGCTTTTCTTCTCCCCAACTTTCCCACCAAATATTATTCTAAATAAACATATTTCTGCACCGAAAATTTACAGTTAATAACAGGTTATCCACAAAAATGAGCAGAAAGCCGATTAGGATAATTCTACCTGATTGGGATTCGCATCAAATGCATATCAGCCGTCATGTACAAGTAATCTTCATTTGTATCAAAGGCACAGTTAGCAGTCGCTTCACCCGTCAAGATGGTGCCCAAAATCTCTCCTTCTTTTGTAAACACCAGCACACCTCCTGGGCCTGTAGCGAAAATATTTCCTGAAGAATGAACCTTCAGCCCATCTGGAAGACCCTTTCCCCCCTCCTTCACTAAATTGCTTACATCAAGAAGCATCTTTCCAGAAACTACATTTCCCTGATCATCT
>CAZLUY010000237.1:0-2719 GCA_964562785.1 uncultured Limnohabitans sp.
AAAGACATTTGGACGAATTCACAAAGAAGTCCTTTCCTGAGCCTGAAACTCTATTTGATGATTATTCAGGAAGAACTTCTGCTGCTGGCGAGGCCGAAATGAACATCAATGAGCATATGAGTTGGGCAGGAGATCATAAGATTTCCCCAGCTGTTTTGGACCAATTGGATTTACCGGATTTGGGTTCAGCTGACAGAAGGAGGTATACTAATTTTTGGAAGCGATTTACTCCAGAACAGAGAGCCAATTTTGATGCAGCTTATTCAGAGATTGAGAAAGACCTTATTGAAAAATATCCGAATATGACTCCCGAGGAAGTTGCTAGCTGGAAGTACAATCGATACATGCAGGATTATCTGGGTACTATCAAAGCAGTGGATGAGAATGTGGGTAGGCTTTTGGACTACCTTGAGGAGAACGATATGATGGAAAATACCATCATCGTATACACCTCAGACCAGGGTTTTTACCTGGGAGAGCATGGCTGGTATGACAAAAGGTTTGTCTATGATGAGTCCTTTAAGACACCCTTGCTAGTTGCCTGGCCTGGCAAAACAAATCCAGGTACTACTTCAGATGCATTGGTACAGAACTTGGACTTTGCTCAGACTTTTCTTGATGCCGCGGGCATTGGGCAACCTGATCATATGCAGGGTGAAAGTATGGTGCCTTTGCTTACAGGAAATGAGGGTGAGTGGGATAGAGATGAAGTTTATTATCACTACTACGAGTATCCAGCAGAGCACATGGTGAATAGGCACTACGCAATCATTACGAAGGAGTACAAGTTGATTCACTACTATTTTGTGGAGGATGAATGGGAGCTTATCGATCGAAAGAATGATCCGCTTGAATTAAAGAATGTCTATGATGATCCCGCCTACGCCGAAATAAGAGCTGATCTTCATCAGCGGCTCGAAGTCATGCGGGTCAAATACAAAGACAGCCCAGAGCTGAGCAAGCAATACATCGACACCTTCCTTGAGGATGCTGAAGATGGAAAGGTTTGGGGTATGACTCCTGAGAGAGTTCAGAAGATTAAAGCTAGAAGAGAAGAAATTGCTGAGGCTTTAGATTAATGATTTTTGTCCTTTTGACTTGACTCAGGGCTGAGCGTTTGAAATTGATTCGGTGAATCAATTTAGCGAGGAGCCAGGATGTGGAGGGGAGAAAGTCAAGGCTGTGATCTTTAGCAAATCTGATCCGATTTCAATTCTGAGCGGGGGAGGTCACGGCAGCGGGCAATGCGATGGCCAAGCGGGAGGAAGCTTTGCCGGGACTTGCCCCGATAATTATCGGGGTTTTGGCCACCTCAATACCGGCTCCTCAGATTATTGATTCACCGAATCAATATTTTCCTTCGACCCTATCAAGGTAAAAGCACGATGAAAGACGATAGAATAAAGTTTTATGGTTCATTTGCTCAGGGCACATGAACCTACAACTCATCTAAAACTTTTGAAAAAATTGGTGCTACAGCTGAACCCTTCCAAATTGAAGAGTAGTTCGCAGACATGTATAAATCTAGCTCTGGGATATACAGCACCTGAGTTCCCCAAAAACCAGTGTGAGTGTAAGCTAGCATGTCATTGATCTTGATTCGGTACATTCCCATTTGATAATCCATCCTTGCTCGCTTTTCATAGATGACTGGTTCTAGCATGATTTCCAAGGTTTTAGGATCAGCAAAAACCTTATTAGTGAATAAGGCCTCAAAGAAAAGTGCCAACTCTTCTGTAGAGGAAAGGAAACCACCACCTCCATAATAGTCTATGGTCGGGCTGAAACCATAAGTGTCTATTCCTTGGAAATACTGATGAATTCTAAGCTCGTCCGTTTTATTATCTTTTCTTTCAAAGTCGGTACGTTCAAGTCCTAATGACTCAAGTTTCAGTAGCTCTTTTAGACCTCCATCAAGATCCTTTTCTGTATAGCGTTCAATTATTTCTCCAAGGATAAGGTATCCGGTATCCGAATATCTGAACTGCTCACCTGGAGGTCCAATAGGTTCCCCTTGATCCACTCCAAGTTGAAATTGCTCGGTCCGCGTCCACTCATGTTCAGGTGTTTCCAGAATTCTGGAGAAGAAATCCGGAGCATTGGTATGGTCAAAAAATCCAGCTGAATGTCTAAGGGTTTGCCTTATGGTGATGTTTTCTATGTCATAATCTTCGGAAAGAATAGCTTGATGCTCCTTACTAATATGATTCGATATCGGGTCATCGAGACTTAGCTTTCCTTGTTCCATAAGCCTTAAGATTCCTGCGGCAACATAGGTCTTGGTGACACTAGCGATTCTGAATGTGTTTTCAGCTTTCAATAGAGTTTCATCACCTGTAGAACCAAGGCCAGCAGCACCCGACCAATTTATCTCACCATCTCCAGATTTTATGGAAAAAAGAATTCCAGGGTTTTCATCAGAGAGTTCGTTTTCGAGGATTTTTTGAAAATCCTGAGCAAAGCTTATTTGTGAAATCAGAAAGAGTCCTGCTATAAAAAATTTGATCTTCATATTGTGGTGGGTAATTAGCTTTTATTCTAATGATCTCTAAGTTAAGGGTAATTCAAAAGTCATAGTAACCTATTGTTGTTAAACAAATAGAAGTTGCTTGATCTTGATGGATTAAGTGCAACATATTATTGTCCTTTTGGCTTGACCCAAAAGAACGAAAAAGTCAAGGCTGTGATCTTTGCTATCTGTCTGTAGACAGATTTTTTT
>CAZLUY010000238.1:0-21424 GCA_964562785.1 uncultured Limnohabitans sp.
CCTCAATTTCCCAAATCATGGAGGATAGCGGATCCTCAGTTTCAAATTCATAAATCAGTTCATCTCTTGGACAGGCTCTTTCAGCGCCGATTAACTCCCCAGTGATTTGCTCAACAACTACATCCTGTTCATGCACCTCTATAATATCACAACTTTCACCTTCGGCATAGGCAAATACCTCAATGGTGTATTCACCGAATTCTGTATAGGTGTGCTGAACGCTTTGACCGAACTTTTTATCTGAACCATCTCCAAAGTCCCATTCAAATTCGGTGAATGCAGGATCCGAAACATCCACTGTCCAGGTACCTTCCTGATCAGCACATACTACGAGTTCATCGCCCCTTTCAAAGGTTATATCAGATGAAATTTCATAAGTGCTATTAGCAAAGTTCTTGGCAAAATTCCGAGCATAGGATACACCCCCAAGGCCAAGAAAATATAAATAGCCTCCTAATCCACTTGGATTGGTGAATACATTGGTACCACCATCAATAGGAATTTGAGCATAAGAAAAAGCCGGATTAGATGGGAATGGCTCGAACTGGTCTCCTATGTTTTGACCATTGAATTGCGTAAGATTGGTATCTGCAGTTCGCACTACCAATTGAGCGTATGTGATATAGGCAAACCTTTGAGGAAAGTAGGCTGTAAGTTGAGTCTGGAATTGCTCAGGATTCCAGTATTCTACCAATTGAGGGCTACCGTAATTATCTATATTTTGAGGGGAAAGAATAGAGTTCTCATCAAGAATTTCACATGAGAAGGATTTTCCTAGTGCGAAAACCTTTACTGGCTTATCTGCAGAAAAATATGCTGCGTTTCCATCGGGAACATCAATCGTGAAAAAAGATCCGGTATTAATTGTACCGAGGTTTTGACCATTATAGCTAACAGAAGTGTTGTCTTCGGTAGGGACTATTTTCACCAGTTCTCCCAGTTGCCTGTCTTTTAATGGAACGTGAAAGTATTCGGTGCCTAAATCTTTGTTGGGAATGGATTGCTCATAAAGGTGTGAAGTGCCAAAAACTCCGCACTCTGGATCTCCAACATCTGCCCATTTATTTCCTGAAAAAACAGCAACTCGATTACATTCATCGTCAGAGCTTATTACTGCAATTTGGGATCCTGTGAAATCAGCTTTCGCTCGAAATTGATATGTTTCTCCTCGGTTAAGTGTAACAGAAATAGGATCCAGAGGACCAGTTCCTGGTAAATTATTGGCCAGAAATTCCACCACAGTATTATCGGCGATACCAACTAGGAGAATTAAACTTTCATTGTCACGTTGTCGCTCAGTTAGGGAAATTCCTTTGGTTTGTGGTTCCCAGTGTGAACTGATGACATAATCTGAGCCCAAAGCTGATATTGGTAAGATGTTAGTCCCTTCAGTGGACCCATCAGTTACAGCCAAGGCGGATACGTTTACCTCACCTTTGGCATAAATGTATATTCCTTTATTCTCTATCGTTTGAGTGGTCCGTACTGCAGCATTGGCTAAATCTTGGAAATAGTAAAATTCCTCACCCGGGCTTAGGTTGAAATCAACCCGATCCCCTGCATATTCAATGTAACCTTCAGAATTTTCTAGTGCTACAATGGAAATACTATTTACCGTTGAATTGCTCGAAGAAACAACTTGATCTATGAACCCAATCCAGAACTGTTCGACTTCACGTACGTCCTCAAAATCTTGAGCCAGAATAGGTTTTTGAAGAAGAAAAAATAGGAAAAAGCAAAGGAGCCCCCGGATGATAGGCTTCATTAAAATCGAGTGGTTTAAGGTTTAGTCGTTAACCAAACGGAATTGACCAAGATGATGTTTGAAATGTCGCTCGTGAAAATGATCCCATTCTACTTTGTTTAAAAAGCCGAATCGGGGATGTACATTTTGAGCGTCTGGATTCTCTTGCCAATAGCTGTGATACTTCTCAATTGTTTCTGCTAAAGCTGCTTTCGCCTCTTCCAAATTATCATACTTCAAAGGCATAAGTTTGTCTCCTAGACCTGGTGCTTTAACTCCTTTTGGAAACTCGAAGGTATCATCCATTACGATCGCCTTTAACTTCAAGTTTTTTTCGTTTGGCACGAATTCAGGCAGTTTAATTCGGCCATAAGAAATCTTAAGCGTAAGGATTAGGTGCTCGACCATGTGCTGAGCACTCATCTTTCCAAATTCGGGTGAATTTGAGTCCTGAAGTGGGGAAATGAGTTGGGTGGCTTGATCTATCAAAGCAGTCATTGATTTTGGATGAATATAAAAAAAAGCGTTCGAAATAATCGAACGCCTTTTCCCAATTAACGAACTCTTGTTTTTAGCTTCCGCATGCTTCGCAATCTGGGTTGTCGATGCTGCAGGTCATAGTCGTGTTGTCCTGCTGAACGGTAGCTTGGGCTTCTTCCGCCTTCGCTTTAGCGTCTTTGTCTTCGAAGCCGCTTTTATCCAGGGTGAATTTAATGGCGCTGGCAGCTGCCTGAGATCTTAGATAGTACATACCCGTCTTCAATCCCTTCTTCCAAGCGTAGAAGTGCATGGAAGTCAGCTTACCAAAGTTTGGATCTTGCAAGAATACATTCATACTCTGTGACTGACAGATATAAGCTCCACGATCCGCAGCCATGTCGATGACTACTTTCTGTGAAATCTCCCATACTGTCTTGTATATATCCTTAATATTTTGAGGAATTCCAGGAAGATCCTGAACAGATCCATTCGCTGCGATCAATCTATTTCTCATGGTGTCATCCCAGAGGCCAAGCTTGATCAAATCCTTCATTAAGTGCTTGTTCACAACCACGAATTCTCCTGAGAGAGTTCTTCTTGTATATATATTGGTAGTGTATGGCTCAAAGCACTCATTATTTCCAAGTATCTGAGAAGTAGAAGCTGTTGGCATTGGAGCAACAAGCAATGAGTTTCTCAATCCAAACTTCACAACTTGCTCTTTCAGGTCATTCCAATTCCATCTTCCAGACTTCGGATTTACTCCCCACATGTCAAATTGTAAGGTTCCTTTGGAAGCAGGGGAGCCTTCGAATGTCTCATAGGTACCTTCCACTTTCGCTAGCTCCATAGAAGTTTCTACTGCTGCATAGTAGATAGTTTCGAAGATGTCTTCATTCAATCCTTTAGCTTCTTCCGAATCGAATGGCATGCGAAGCATGATGAATGCATCAGCAAGCCCCTGAATTCCAAGTCCAATTGGTCGGTGTCTGAAGTTTGATCTTCTAGCCTCTTCTACTGGGTAGTAGTTCACATCGATCACCTTGTTCAGGTTACGAGTAGCCACTTTTGTGATTTCATAAAGCTTCTGATGATCGAAATAAGCTTTTCCATCAGGGCCTTCCTTAATGAATTTTGGAAGGGCAATTGAAGCCAGGTTACAAACAGCGACCTCGTCAGGAGAAGTGTATTCGATGATCTCCGTACAAAGATTGGAAGACTTAATTGTTCCCAAGTTCTGCTGATTGGATTTGCCATTCGCAGCATCCTTGTATAGCATGTAAGGAGTACCAGTTTCAATTTGAGATTCAAGAATCTCGAACCAAAGCTCCTGTGCCTTGATGGTTTCTCTTGCTCGACCTTCCTTCTCGTACTTCTCATACAATCTCTCGAACTCAGCTCCATGACACTCAGATAATCCAGGCGCTTCGCTTGGAGAGAATAGAGACCACTCGCCATTTTCTTCTACTCGCTTCATGAATAAATCAGGGATCCAAAGCGCGTAGAATAAGTCACGAGCTCTCATCTCTTCCTTACCATGGTTTCTCTTCAGCTCAAGGAATTCTTTTACATCTGCATGCCATGGCTCAAGGTAGATTGCGAAACTTCCTTTTCTCTTTCCACCACCTTGATCAACGTATCGAGCAGTCATGTCAAAGTTTCTAAGCATCGGAACGATCCCATTTGACTGGCCATTTGTTCCTTTGATATAAGAACCTTTAGCTCGTACATGGTGAATAGAAAGTCCGATTCCACCAGCAGATTGAGAAATCTTAGCACACTGCTTTAGAGTGTCATAGATTCCGTCGATGCTGTCTTCCTTCATGGTCAGCAAGAAGCAAGAAGAAAGCTGTGGCTTTGGTGTACCCGCATTGAAGAGAGTAGGGGTAGCATGAGTGAACCACTTTTCAGAAAGCAAGTTGTAAGTTTCTATCGCTGCATCGATATCTTCTTTGTGAATACCGACTGCCACACGCATAAGCATGTGCTGAGGACGCTCGACTACTTTTCCATCAAGTCTGATCAGATAACTTCTTTCTAAAGTTTTGTACCCAAAGAAATCATAACCGAAGTCACGCTTGTAGTCGATGGCGGCATCAAGACGAGCAGCATTCTTCTTGATAATTCCATACACCTCCATATCAATCAGAGAAGCATTTTCCCCAGTCTTTGGATTGATGTAGGTGTACAGTCTTTTCATGGTATTTGAGAAAGACTGGCTAGTAGTCTTGTGAAGATTCGAGATTGCTATTCTTGCTGCAAGAATCGCGTAGTCCGGATGCTTAACGGTAAGTGAAGCGCAGACCTCAGCAGCAAGATTGTCAAGTTCTGTAGTCGTAACCCCATCGTAAAGGCCGTCGATAACTTTTTTTGCTACCTCTACCGGTTGAATAAATTTTGGATCAAGCTCATAGCAAAGGTTCTCAATTCTTACCGTGATCTTGTCGAATCTGACGGACTCTCTTCTTCCGTCTCTTTTGATTACTAGCATGGATTATTTTTTATGGGTTGATGGAAAAGTGTCAATGTTAAAAGTCGTCGTCAATGGAGAATCGAGATGAGTCAGCTTCGATGGAACTCATTACTCCAGCCTTCTGGTAATCCCCAACTCTCTTTTCGAAGAAGTTGGTCTTACCCTGAAGTGAAATCATATCCATGAAGTCAAATGGATTAGTACTGTTCCAAACTTTCTCGCAACCTAACTCTGCCAAAAGTCTGTCAGCCACAAACTCAATGTACTGGCACATCAAATCTGCATTCATACCAATAAGTCTCACTGGAAGTGCGTCGGTTACAAACTCCTTCTCAATCTCAACAGCATCCTGGATGATTTTACTAACGGTCTCTTTTGGAAGGGTATTGACCACATGCTTGGTGTATAGGTGACAAGCAAAGTCACAGTGCAGACCTTCGTCTCGAGAAATCAATTCATTGGAGAAAGTTAGTCCAGGCATTAGGCCTCTCTTCGTCATCCAGAAAATAGAGCAGAATGAACCAGAGAAGAAAATACCTTCTACGGCAGCAAATGCGATAAGCCTTTCCTGGAAAGTGCCATTGTCAATCCAACGAAGCGCCCAGTCAGCTTTTTTCTTTACACAATCAATGTGCTCGATCGCATTTAATAATTTGTCTCTTTCTACCGAGTCCTTGATATAAGTATCTATAAGAAGACTGTAAGTTTCAGAGTGGATGTTTTCCATGGCAATCTGGAAGCCATAGAAGAATTTAGCTTCTGTATACTGAACCTCTGCAACGAAGTGCTCCGCCAGGTTTTCATTTACAATACCATCGCTAGCTGCGAAGAAGGCAAGAACGTGAGAGATAAAGTGTCTTTCACCATCATTTAGATTTTTCCAGTCGGTTAAATCCTGGCTTAAATCAATCTCCTCTGCCGTCCAAAAGCTAGCTTCTGCTTTCTTATAAAATTGCCAAATGTCATCGTGCTGGATTGGGAACAAGACAAATCTTCCGTCGTTCTCTTCTAAAATGGGTTCTTGGTTCATCTCTTGGATATATACTTGTTAAAAACTTTTTGTTCGTCACCTCTTTGTGAGAGAGGTTTAGGGGTAGAAAAGGCTGCGCTTTTCAGTACAGCCTTTGAACAAATATGTGAAGCAAAAAGGATAAATAAAATCCCTCAAGTGGTACTTGAAAGTAGTAATTGACCTAAGTTCAAAAAGTATTTAAGACATTGAAAACAAATAAGTTGTAATACCTTGAGAAGAGTAAAACTTTAATAAAATAGCAAAATGAGCGGGTTTGAAAAAAGTTTCAGAAAGTTGAAAAAAGTTTCTCTTACTAGAATTCAATGAAAATTTGAACCTTGGTCAAAAACAAATTGGAAACCACTATCTTTTTAAATAACTGATAATCAATTTATTATGAATTTAATGCTGAATGCGGTTATTTTCTGACAATCTGAGGGAAGGCAATGATTTGAATAATTAAAGTCTTAGGTTTAAGTGTTTGGTGACGATTGCTGCCTTTAGCCTTTGTTAATAATATTTTCTCACTGGGTTTTTATCTTCTTCCTGATCTTCTTATATTTGCACTCCAAATTTGACTAAGAATATTTAGATCACATGTACGCAATTGTAAACATCGCAGGAAAGCAGTTCAAAGTAACAAAAGATCAGCATGTATACGCTCCAAAAATGGACGTTGAAGCTGGCGCTTCCGTGGAATTTGATCAGGTCTTATTAGCAGAAGCTGATGGCACTGTATCAGTAGGAGCTCCGATTGTAGAAGGAGCCAAGGTATCCGGAAAAGTTCTGGATCATGTTAAAGGTGACAAGATCATCGTCTTCAAGAAGAAGCGTAGAAAAGGCTACAAGAAGAAGAATGGTCACAGACAAGACTTCACCAAAGTATTAATCGAAAACATTTCACTGTAATTTTTCCTTTAGGAAAAGATAAAAGAAGAAAACCATGGCACACAAAAAAGGCGTCGGTAGTTCCAAAAACGGTAGAGAGTCACATTCCAAAAGATTGGGTGTGAAGAAATTTGGTGGTGAGCATGTAATTGCAGGAAATATTATCATCAGACAAAGAGGTACTAAGCATCATGCAGGTGAGAATGTAGGTTGTGGCAAAGACCACACTCTTTTCGCTAAAGTGGATGGGGTAGTTAGTTTCAAAAAGAAATTCGATGGCAAATCTTACGTAAGCGTATTGCCAGCAGAAGCATAAGGCTAAGCCAACTTAATTTAGAAAGCCCCTTCATTTGAAGGGGCTTTTTTTGTATTGCTGCTTTTTAATGAGCCATTGAGCCACTAGTCATAAAATGTTGTGTGATTTGCATTAGCAATTGCTAATTTCTCCATTCAAACACCATCAACTAAATTTTATGAAAAAGCAGAATCTATTCTTGCTCTTTGCTTTAGTCTCCTCATTTATGCTAATGGGAGAAAATGCCGGAGCTCAGGAAGCACCAGATTCCACAGTTTACGATGCTCTGGAATGGAGATCTATAGGTCCATTCAGAGGAGGTAGAGCTGACGCCGTCACCGGTGTGCCTGGAAGTACCACGAATTACTACTTCGCCTCCACAGGGGGAGGAATATGGAAAACTTATAATTCAGGTCGCACCTGGCAACCCATGTCCGATGGATTCTTTGGAGGTTCTATGGGATCCGTTGCCGTGGCAGAAAGTGATACGGCCGTAGTGTATGCCGGGGGAGGAGAATTCACAGTTCGAGGAAATGTATCCTTTGGCCATGGCGTTTGGAAGAGTAGTGATGCAGGTGAAACCTGGGCCCGAGCAGGCTTAGATAAGAGCCGATTCATTGCGAAAATGAGAATTCACCCTGAAAACCCGGATGTTGTTTATGCTGCTGTATTAGGTGATATTTTTAAGCCTGATCCAATGAGAGGCGTTTATAAAACAACTGACGGAGGAGAGTCATGGGAGCAACTGCTTTTCACAAATGATAAATCAGGAGCCATAGACCTCATTCTTTCTCCAGATGATCCTGAAACTATTTATGCTTCCACATGGGAGCTCCAGCGTACACCTTACAGCTTGTCAAGTGGTGGACCTGGTTCAGGTCTATACAAATCAACTGACGGTGGGGAAACTTGGGATGACCTTACGAAAAAGGAAGGCTTCCCAACAGGAGTACTGGGTATCATAGGGATTACCGTTTCACCAGTCAATTCTAATCGACTTTATGCCATTGTTGAGAATGCCGAAGGTGGTGTTTTCACTTCACTGGATGCTGGCGAAACCTGGGAAAAAGTAAATGAAGATCGTAGCCTTCGTCAAAGAGCTTGGTATTATTCCAGAATCTATGCAGATACTCAGGATGAAGAGACGGTTTATGTGATGAACGTAAGCTATCATAAGTCTACTGATGGCGGAAAGACCTTCAAAGGTTCCAACGCTCCTCATGGAGATCACCATGACTTATGGATTGATCCAGACAATAATCAAAGAATGATCATCGCTGATGATGGTGGTGCTCAGGTTTCTGAAGATGGAGGAAAGAGCTGGTCTACCTATATGAATCAGCCTACCGCTCAGTTTTACCGAGTAACTACTGACAATAGTTTCCCATATCGTATTTATGGTGCTCAGCAGGATAATTCTACAGTAAGAATTCGTCACAGAAATGATGGAGGAAGTATTTCCGAAAATGACTGGGAGCCATCAGCTGGAGGAGAAAGTGGGTGGTTAGCACCAGATCCTGATAACAACGATATCGTTTATGGTGGTTCGTATGGAGGATTGCTCACAAGAGTAGATCATGACCGTGGAACTCGCCGTGCTGTGAATGTATATCCTAACAACCCAATGGGTCATGGTGCAGAAGACATGAAGTATAGGTTCCAGTGGAACTTCCCAATTTTCTTCTCACCTCATGATTCTGATTTACTCTATACTACTAGTAATAGATTCCACAGATCAACCAATGAAGGTCAAAGCTGGGAAGTATTCTCACCTGACTTGACCAGAAATGATCCTTCTAAGTTAGGTCCTTCCGGAGGTCCTATCACTAAGGATAATACAGGTGTAGAATATTACGCCACCATCTTTACGGCAGCAGAATCACCAATTACTCAAGGAGTTATTTGGGCTGGTTCGGATGATGGTTTGGTACACGTGACTAAGGATAATGGAGGGTCATGGGATAATGTAACTCCAGCCGACTTACCAGAGTGGCTTCAAATCAATAGTATTGAAGCGAGTCCATTTGATCCTGCAGAGGCTTACTTTGCCGCAACAGGTTACAAAATGGGGAACTATGAGCCTTACATCTACAAAACCAGCGATTATGGTCAAACCTGGACCAAGATTGTAAACGGTATTGACTCGGAGCATTTCACTCGAGTTGTGAGAGCTGATCCGGAAATGAGAGGAATGCTTTATGCTGGAACTGAAACTGCCATGTATTATTCTAGAAATGATGGTGCAGACTGGCATTCGCTTCAGCTAAATCTTCCAACTGTTCCTATTACGGATTTGGCGATCAAAGACAATAACCTTATCGCTGCGACTCAGGGACGCTCATTCTGGATGATTGATGATTTGACTGTCTTGCATCAAGCTTCAAATGATATTAAGGATAAGAGTCTTCACCTGTTCAAGCCTATGGATACTTATAGAATGGGAGGAAGCCAGAGAAGCAGTTTGACGACTGGTACAAACAGAGCCGGTGGTGCTTTGGTGTATTTCTATATCAATGAAACTCCTGCTGAGGAATTGAAGATTGAATTCATGGATGCAGGTGGTGATGTGCTTAAGGTGTTCTCTACAGCCGGAGTGAATGGTGACACCCTTAAAGTGGATCCAGGAAGTAACCTATTCAATTGGAACCTCGCAGTAGATGATGCTGAAGGTTTTGATGACTTAATCATGTGGGCCGGTAATCTTCGTGGACCTCGCGTACCACCTGGAATGTATTCAGTGAAAATCACTCATGATGGCCAAAGCCAGGAGCAGGAGTTCGAAGTATTGGCTGATCCTAGATATGAGTCTACTCAGGCAGATTTAGATGCTCAATACGAATTCCTTTTGGGTATTAGAGATAAGCTGACTGAGACACACCGTACAATTAAGCTTATCAGAAATTACCGTGCAGAGCTGGATAGCCTTGAATCTGCTCCTGAGAACCTAGAGCAAATTCAAAAAAGTTTAACAGAGATTGAGCAGACTTTGTATCAGACAAAGAATAAGAGTCGTCAGGATCCATTGAACTTCCCAATCCGTTTGAATAATAAGCTTGCTCACTTGAATGTGATGTTTAGCAATGGGAGCTATCCACCAACTGATCAGGCCTATGAAGTTAGAGACGAATTGGTAGAAAAGATTGATGTTCAACTCGCTGAATTCAGAAGAATAGAATCTGAAGAGATTTCAAAACTCCTGAATATTGAAGAGATGCGGATGCAGCTCGATGAGAAGAAATAGATTAGCTATTAAATGGAAAAGCCCTGACCCACCAGTCAGGGCTTTTTTATTCAGAAGGGTTTATAAGTCAGTATTTGATCTATAAAATCTAATCCACTTTCAGGAGAAATAATCAGAATGAATACGATCCCGAGAAGTGCTCCATACAAGTGAGCGTCATGATTGATGTTGTCTCTGCCTGCTTTCCCCTTGGTATAAGAGTAAATCAAGAAAAGAATTCCCAGAATAAACCCTGGCAAACATATGATTCCAAAAAGACATATATCAGCCAATGGGAGAATGATAATACTTGAAAACACTGTAGCGGCTGTTCCACCCGAAGCGCCTAAAGCTCGATAATATGGGGAGTCTTGATTCTTCAGATACGTAGGGATATCAGAAATCACAATGGCCAGTAGATAGAAAGAAATAAACAGAATTGCCCCAGTAGTATCACCATACTTGTAGGCCAGAAATTGTTCTACGACTCTACCAAAAAAGTAGAAGGTGAACATATTAAAGAGAAGATGGACATAATCCTTATGGATGAAACCAGATAAGACAAAACGATCCCATTGGTTCGCATGCTTGACTTGATAAGGAGTGAACATCCATCTTTCTATGAATTCTGGTTTATTGAATCCAATCAGACTTGTGACGCATGTGATAGCGATTATGACTACGGTCAGTGACACACCCATTGTTATCTCTCGCGGTCAACCAGTTTTTCCGCAACTCCTTTTAAGGCTCCGAAGTATTCCTCATTGTTAAATGATATACTTCCTAAATCTTCAAAAGCTTTTTCGAAATAGCTATTCATTTTAGCTTCTGTAAGCTCTTTAATACTAAGCTGATTATAAATTTCAGTAACAGCTTTTACTTTCTCTTCCTTGTCGAAATTCTTTTTAGCAATCCAGTCATTCAGTTCTTTCTCCGTATCACCTGAAGCCAATTCTTTGGCTTTGATCAAGAGGAAAGTCTTTTTGTTAGAGATGATATCACCTCCTACTTGCTTGCCAAATTTTGCCTTATCTGCAAAGACATCAAGAAGATCATCCTTAAGCTGAAAGCCAACGCCAATATTCACTCCAAAATCATAAAGCCTTTTTATATCCTCTTCAGGGGCTCCTGCTAATACAGCACCTAATTTTAGAGCAAAGCCTAAAAGGACTGCCGTTTTCAAACGAATCATGTCCAGGTAATCTTCTTCCTCGACAGTTTCTAAAGTTTCGAAGTTCATGTCAAACTGCTGACCTTCGCATACCTCGGCAGCGGTTTGATTAAAGTCCTTAATCACTCGGTGTATCTTTTCAGCCGGTGTCTCTAACAGAAGATCATATGCTCTTACCAACATCACATCCCCTGAGAGTATCCCTATGTTTGCATTCCATTTCTCATGAACCGTAGGCTTGCCTCTTCTCAAAGGAGCCTCATCCATGATATCATCGTGCATTAGGGTAAAATTGTGAAACACCTCTATGGCAGCTGCCTGAGACATTATTCTGTCCACATCTTTTTCATACATACCATAAGAGAGAAGGCTTAGAATAGGTCTGATTCTCTTGCCTCCCAGGCTTAGGATGTAGGTGAGGGGTTCGTAAAGTTCTTGGGGTGATGTTCCGAATTCAGCCTTAGAAAGAAATGTTTCTAGTTTCTGAAGTAGCTCGGGAGCTAGGTTTTGTTTAGTCATTGGTTACAAATTCCAGGTCGATGGTTCTTCTGTCGATATCGGTATTAACTACTCTTACCATCACTTTGTCACCCAAGGTTATCATTTTTTTTGATCGGACTCCGATGAGTCTCATGTTTTTCTCATCAAAATCATAGTAGTCATCATCCATCTCACTCACTCGCACCATGCCTTCGCATTTGGTCTCGGTAATCTCTATAAACACTCCCCATTCAGATACCCCACTCACAATACCTTCATAATCTTTGTCTTCGGCCAAAGACATAAATTCTACTTGCTTGTATTTGATTGAGGCTCTCTCAGCATTAGCCGCATTCTTTTCTCTCTCACTTGAATGCTCACACTTTTTCTCCCATGGATCAATCTCTGGCGATTTACCTTCATCCAGATAATGTTGAAGGAGTCTATGCACCATCATGTCTGGGTATCTTCTGATAGGTGAAGTAAAGTGGGTATAATGTGGGAATGCAAGACCAAAGTGTCCTTTTGGCTCCGTGGTATATTTGGCCTTAGCCATAGAGCGAATGGCAAGCTGTTCCAGGACATTTTGCTCTGGTTTGCCATGAATCTCTGACATGAGCTTGTTCAGTGAACCCGAGATTCTATTCTCACTTCCAATATCGAGTTGGTGACCAAATCGTCTGGCGAAATTGGAAAAAGTTTCCAATCGGTCCATATCTGGAGAATCGTGAGTTCTGTATACGAAGGTGTCCTTGCCTTGTCGTTTTTTGAAAATGAATTCTGCGACATACTTATTGGCGAGAAGCATGAACTCCTCAATCATCTTATGAATGTCTTTTCGCTCCTTAACCCGAAGGCCTAGAGGAGTGCCTTTTTCGTCCAGTTGGAATTTGACTTCAACCGTTTCGAAGTTGACAGCGCCTTGACCAAATCTCTTTTTTCTGATCTTCTTGGCAAGTGAATTAAGTAGAATCAATTCCTCAAAGTAATCACCTGATTGATTATCAATATTTTCCTGGGCTTCCTCATAAGCGAACCTTCGATCCGAATGAATCACGGTTCGTCCGATCCAATGATTAACCACTTTGGCTTCTGGTGTCATTTCAAACACACAGGAAAATGTGAGCTTATCCTCATTTGGCCTCAATGAACAAAGTCCATTGCTCAATCGCTCAGGTAGCATTGGAATAGTTCTGTCAACAAGATAGACCGAAGTAGCTCTATGATAGGCTTCTTTTTCCAAGGCCGTTTTTGGTTTCACATAGTGGGTTACATCAGCGATGTGTACTCCAAGCTCCAGATTCCCATTATCCAATTCTCTGTAAGAAATGGCATCATCAAAGTCCTTGGCATCCACTGGGTCAATGGTGAAGGTCGGGATCTCTCTGAAATCCTTCCTTTTTCCAATTTCCTTGGCAGTGATTTTTTCTGAAATAGTCTCGGCCTCATTGTGAGGCTCTTCCGGATATTCGAAAGGAAGGCCAAACTCAGCCATAATTGAGTGGATTTCAACTTCATGCTCGCCGGCTTTACCAAGAACTTGAGTAATCTTTCCTGTTGGGTTTTTATCACCTTCTCTCCACTCTGTGAGTTTAACGACCACCTTTTCATTGTGCTTGGCTCCGTTTAATCCACCCGTGTGGACAAAGATGTCCTTGTGCATTTTCTTGAAATCAGGAACCACAAAAGCGAACCTCGGAGAGATTTCTACTCGTCCAACGAATTCATCCCGATCTCTTTCCACAATTTCTAAAACCCTTCCCTCGGTTCGACCGCTTCTTCCTTTGGTAGGATATATCATGACCCGGACCTTGTCTCCATGAAGTGCTTGCTTCAGGTTGGCCTCTTTGACCATGATGTCACCATCTACTTCATCCGGATTATCTGGTACTACAAAGGCAAAACGAGGATTCACAAAATCCACTTTGCCTTCTATGAATTCCGGATCCTTTGTAGAGGAAAAGTAGTTCCTCGGAGTCTTTGATACCAGACCTGCAGCAGCAAGTTTATGAAGGGTAGGTTCTACACCTCCCTTAGTGAGTGAATCTCTTATTTCTAATTTCTTTATTAGCTGTCTTGCATTGTACTCTTCGCCGAAATGAGCGTCTAAGTACTTTAGCAATCGCTTTGAAAGGTCAGCTGAATTCTGACTTTTCTTACTTCTGTTTTTAATTGATTTTTTCTTTTTGCGTCCCATAGGAGCATTTGTATTTACATGTAAAAATGAGTCTGCGGTAGGTGATATCTCTCAACCGATTATTGGTCATCATTGGTGGTGATGACCTCAAGGGTGAATGGAGAAGGTTGAGGGTTCAATGCCAGATAAACTCTGGCAGTAACTTCCACATCTCGCAGACAGTACTTATTAATTTTTTCCATATCCTTCTCGATATGAAATGTGTGATTGACCTGACTTCCGTCAAGATCATCTTTGGAAGAAGGGATGTCAAAAATCGAAGCCAAGAGCTCGAGCCTCGTGTAATGTTTGTAATCCCCAAACTTCCATAATTCCAGGGTGTCAAGATGCCTGATTTCCCAGGGCTTTTTGCCTGCCATCTGAAGGGGTTCCGGTAAGCTAATCTGCTGAATCAGCATTCTTCTGCTAAGGTAAGGAAAATCAAATTCCTTACCATTATGTGCGCATAAGGTCCACTCTTTCTTTTCTAGAAGAATTTTAAACTCTTCAAGCAATAGTTTTTCAGACGGGTTGGAAAATACCTTTGAGCGAAGAGTTAGGGTTTCATTTTCTTTATCAACGATGAAGTATCCTACACCAATACTGATAACCTGGCCAAACTCTGCATAGATTCCGGACTTCTCAAAATAGAAACTTCCTTCTTCAAGGGAATCATCTCCTTTGGATATTAGACGCTCCTTCTTGATCCATTCCTGTCTGAGTCTTTCGGGAATCTGCTCAAATTCACTGAACTGCGAAGCGGTTTCAATGTCTAAAAATAAAATGTCGCTTAAGCCATCAAAAAAATCAACCATGGGCTTAGAGTTTATGAATGCAAGACACCCTCCATTCCTAATTCTGGTATTACCCGGATCTGTTCAGGATCGAAGCTGCCTGGGGTAAAGATAAACTTTTTATCAAAAATCTGATCCATAATATAATAGCTCACCCAGAACTCATTGGTTAAAGCAAAGACCGCTGGATCAATTGGTTCAATCCTGGCAAATTCCTGAGCGCCAAGTTCCTTGAGATGATGTCGAAGGGTAGAAGTCTTTTTTGATTCGCCATCAATGGTTCCATACCCTCTGGAGTTGATCAGAATGGTGTTCAGCTCTATAAGATTTAAGTTGAGAATATATAGTGCCCAATTGGCCTCCCCCTTTTCTTCTTCCTTCACTATCGCGAGTTTAACTCCAGTAACCTCAGGAAATTCTATGTCTTTTTTCATTCTTTCTCAAGTAATGACGTTATCAACAGGCTTCTTTCTTTTAAGGTTTCTAATTCTTCTTTGTGATCCAAAAGTAAGGTGGTATGATAGGCAAGAACATTCTCGAATTGAGGATCTTTCATCAAGGTTTCATAATCTGAAGGAAACTTACTTGGGCTGAACTTATCAGCATAGTAATCCATGGAACTTACATTTTGGATATGCTGATCTAGAACATCTAGAACTCTCGGGAAATCGCTAAATAATCTTTCCTGCTCTTCATTGATATCATTTGCCAAACCTTCCCAGCCAAAAAGCGAATTTTTCAGCGAGTCACTTTTTAGCAAAAGAATATCACCTGAAACAATTGCATTATTAAGGACTCCATTCTGAGCATTGAAAGTCCAGATATTACCAATTAATGCTGTCCATCTTTTTAGGGAGTCTTTATTATTTTTTTCATATTGATTTAACCTTTTGAGTAGTTCAAAAGAGCTATATATAGCATTCTCTTGATTATTTAAAACCACAAGAATTTGGTCATGATTGGTTTGAAATTCTTTTTTTAAACTGCCAATAAGGCGCTCTCTGATTTTTTCATTTTCTAGTTCTTGGCGGAAATTATTTATGCTCAAAGCAATCAGTATCCCTACCACCACCAAAAAAATCTCTCCTATCGCGTATTTGAGATATTTAGAGTTCATGTTGTTTCGTCTAAGTTTTCTAAAGAGGGTGAGCATTACATAAAGAACATATTTATTTCCTTTTTGAGCGAATCTAAATCTGCGTTGTTCTGCTGAAGTCCGTTGTTATATACGTTAGTCAACTCCAATTTCACCTTCCAGTTTCCAGTTTGGGATTGAACCAGAATCGAGGATCTTGATAGAATTTGAGAGCTTTTCAATCAGCATCTCGTTTTGAGAAATTTGAAACTCAAGATCATACTGAAATATTTCAAATTCCTCTAGCATAGAACTTAGGTATTGCGATTGTAAGTTTTTTTGTTTCCTTTCTTCATTCCAATTGTTTATCCCGAGAGCAATCAAAATCCCAACGACCACCAATAAAATCTCTCCAATCGCATACTTTAAATACTTAGAGTTCATGTTTTCACGCCTGAGTTTTCTTAAAAAGTTGAGCATCTTGGGTCTTGTGATTACCTAAACTGATTTCCATTTTTAATCACACCAACCAGGTTCCTTAAGTGTCGAATATCCTCAAGAGGATTATTTTCCACAATTATCAAATTGGCCTTTTTACCGACTGCGATACTTCCAACTGAATCCTCAACCCCAAGCAGCTTTGCACTATTTAAAGTAGCAGCTTTTATGACATCAGCTGGTTTCATGCCCACATCATCGACTAATGCTTCCATCTCATCATTCATAGGGAAAAAACTGACATCTTCACCACCGATGGCCATATCTGTCCCTATTACCATTTCTACCCCTGCTTCATAAGCTGCTTTGGTAGCTTTTACCGCATTGTCATATAATCGGAGCCTGGTTTCAAAGATCTTAATCGTGGGGTCAAGAATTACCTCATTTTCTTTCATTGTGTATATGAGGTGCTGAAAGCTACTATCCGTTACATCCAAATCTATTTGATCATATCTCTGGGTTCCGGCTGCTGCCATCTCATCAGCTACTTGCCAGGCTAATAGTGGGGCATGAGATACACTATTTATCCCTACTTCTGCCAAATCTTGTGGCTTTGCCGGGATGACACTGGCATGTGCCCAAACCTTTATGTTTTGTGCATGAGCCTCTTTGATAATTTTCTGGGAGATTTCGCCATTAATGTCAGCATAAAGCTTAATTCCTGTTGCGCCGGTTCCTTTTGCCTCTGCTACTGCGAGTTGAAGGTTGGTAGCCCCATCCACCCCCTTCATCCAGGAAGTTTTACCCGGGGTTTCCCCTTTGGCAGAAGCAGCTGTCCGGGGATCTGTAAAGAAACCTGGTCCGGCCATTAGGGAAGAAAAATAGAGATCAGGTGACGTTATTTCATCTAATGAAGATTGCCTAGCTAAATATGCTAGCTGACGGGTATCACCAGCCATATCTCTTACGCCTGTTATTCCATGATTCAAATAGGTCTCCAGCCTCTCTATGGTTTTCTCCAGATTATCTTCAGAGGTAGGATCTGTTGCCAGATGAACATGCATGTCAAAAAGACCTGGCAATATGTATTTTCCGCTTAGGTCAATTCTCTTTAGGTCTTCCAATTCGGATCCCGAGTCGGATTTAGTGATGGAGACAATAAGACCTTCAGATATATGAATGCTCATATTCTCTTGAATAGGCCCTCCTGTTCCATCTATAATGTTGACATTTTCAAGTATGTAGTCTGTGGGCGTAGGAGACGGGGGCTGGCAGGATATAAAAAATAAAATTGATACCAACCAAATGATAAGCAATCTAGAGAAAGGGTGAGGTTTCACATTTTTATTTTCTGGTCCTGATATCAATCTACTGATTTTTAGGAATAACAGGAATGAGAATTTGAAGGCCGGAATAGTCAGGTCGCTGTCAATCTTTTTTGCGCACCTGCCAATTATCAAAAAGTATCGGCCGAATTAGGATTGGAACCTTAATTTCGGATTCTCTTAAAATTCAAAAGAAATGAAAAGACTTCTTACCCTGGTTTTTTGCATGAGTTTGTCACTCTATGGCTTTTCCCAAAAGAAAATACTAGATCATCCGGATTTCGACATTTGGAATAGTATCGAGAACGAATCTATTTCCAATGATGGGAAATATATCATGTATTCATTGGAGAAAGGAGAAGAGAACAATCACCTTAAAATCCGTGACCAGAAAGGAAAGGTCGTGTTTGAGCATGAACGCGGATACAATGGTCGCTTTACCTCAGATAGTGAGTATGCTCTATTTACTATCAAGCCTTGGACATCAGAGGTAAGAGAGATGAAAAGAGTTAAGACGAAGAAAGAAGAGATGCCAAAAGACACCCTGGCCATCCTCAATCTTAAGTCCATGGAAGTGCAAAAAATAGCCATGGTAAGATCTTACAAAATGCCAGCGGATTGGAGTGGTTTCATCGCTTACCAGCTAGATCCTGAGGCAGTAGAAGTAGAAGATAAAAAGCTTAAGCCTAGTGGTAAGATTGGTTATCATACCATTGTTCGTGAATTGAAAAATGGGAAGCAGGATACCTTGAAGTATGTAAAGAGCTATTCTTTTGCAGAGGAAGCAGAGCGACTTGCTTATGTTCTGGCTAAAATGGGTAGAGATGCAACCAGTATCAATCTTCATGACCTAGACAAAGGAGATTCTCAGGAAATTTTCTCAGCACCGGATGCTGATTTTTCTCAAATGAGTATAAGTGCTTCTGGCTCTCATTTGGCTTTTATTGCTGATCTGGATACCACCAAAGCTTTGGTGAGACCAAATGCCTTGTACTCATGGTCTGATGGAATGAGCCAGGCAGAGAAAATCGTCGATGCTTCCAGTGCACCTTCGGGTTATCGAGTTTCTTCGGATCGCAGAATCAGCTATTCTGAAGATGAGACTAAGTTGTTTTTCGGATTGGCTACGCCTCCAATCTTGCAGGATACAGCACTTCTTGATGAGGAGATCGTGAATGTTGAGGTTTGGACTTATGATGAGCCAAGACTTTATACCGTGCAAGAACTTCAGGTAGATAATGATAAAAAGAAATCCTATCTCACTGCGATTCATTTGAACCAGGGTAATAAGCTGGTGCAGCTTGCAACAGTTGATTTACCTAATGCAAGTTTAGGAAATGAAGGCAATGCGGAGATTGCTCTTGCCAACACCTCACTACCCTATGAGCTCCAAAGACAATGGGAGGGAGGCCTTTACCGAGACTATTCCATTGTGAATGTGGCCACAGGTGAAGTGACACCTGCCATGAATAAGGTGAGAGGTCAAGTAAGAATGAGTCCTGAAGCTAAATATGCCTTCGGGTATAGCTCAGCAGATAGTACTTGGTTCACTTACAATATTTCTACAGGCACACGAGTAGATTTGACAAAGGGTGAAGTTTTCTACAATGAACTCAACGACTCACCGAACTTTCCAAGCGCCTATGGAACTGCAGGTTGGACTGAAGGAGATGAGGCATTACTTATTTATGATAGATACGATATCTGGAAGTTCGATCCGGATTCAGGCGAGGGCCAAAGATTAACGCAAGGACGTGAGAATCAAATGGCTTATCGATTGATCCAGTTGGATGACGAAGCAAGGTTTGTTTCGGAAAAGGGTTCTTGGTTATTAAGCACTTTCAACGATGTAAATAAGCATAGTGGATTCTCTGAATTTGACCCAAAGAGTGGCTCAAATACATCATTGGTCGAAGGACCATACAGATATGGTCGTCCGGTATTGGCTCAGGAGAGTGAGGAAATCATGTTTACCAGAGAGTCATTTGAGGATTTCCCGAACATTCACTCAAGCGATATTTCATTTGAGGATATCACCCAAATTTCAGATGCTAATCCTCAGCAGTTTGAGTATAATTGGGGAACGGCTGAGCTAGTGAATTGGGTTTCTTTGGACGGGAAAGAGCTTCAGGGAATGTTGATCAAACCTGAGGATTTTGACCCAAATAAGAAGTATCCAATGATTGTGAATTTCTACGAGAAGAGCTCTGATGGTCTATACTCTCATCGACCTCCAACTGCTGGAAGATCTACTATCAGCTATAGCTTCTACACTAGCCGAGGTTATGTAATCTTTAATCCGGATGTATACTACAGAATCGGTTATCCAGGAGAGAGTGCCTATAATTCAGTAATTCCTGGGATTACTTCCCTTATTGAAGAAGGATTCATTGATAAGGATAATATCGGAGTGCAAGGACATAGCTGGGGTGGATACCAAATTGCCTATCTCGTTACCAAAACAGATATTTTCAAGGCAGCAGAATCTGGTGCACCAGTTCCAAATATGATTTCGGCTTACGGTGGGATTCGTTGGTGGACAGGACTTAGTCGTCAGTTCCAATATGAGCACACACAGAGTAGAATAGGAGGGACTCCGTGGGAGTATCCTGCAAGATATGTTGAGAACTCTCCAATTTTCAACATCGATAAAATCAATACTCCTCTGTTGATCATGCACAATGATGAGGATGGTCATGTGCCATGGTATCAGGGAATAGAGTTTTTCGTTGCCTTGAGACGACTTCAGAAGCCTTCCTGGTTCCTGAATTACAATGGTGAACCGCATTGGCCACTGAAGAGACAAAATCGAAAAGATTTCAATGTTCGGATGGCTCAATTCTTTGATCACTATCTAAAGGGTGCTCCATTACCTGTTTGGATGGATAGAGGAGTTCCAGCTTTAGAAAAAGGGATCAATCAAGGATTAGAATTGACCTCTCAAAAATAAAAGAAGGAATTAAAAAAGCCTCGATTCAATAATTGGATCGAGGCTTTTTTTATGTCTCAGAATTTCATTCTTCAATCAAATCCATCTCAAAGAGCTCTGCAATATGCCTCTTCATTTTGAGCTGCACTTCAGGAAGAGGAATCTCTCTTCCAAGTTCTTTTTGGAGCGAAGTAACTGCTTTATCGTCAATTCCACAGGGTATAATGGACTCGAAATAGCTGAGGTCAGAATTGATGTTGAATGCGAAGCCGTGCATGGTTACCCAACGGCTTGCCTTGACCCCTAATGCGCAAATCTTCCTAGGGTCCTTCTGCTCTACATGGTCTAGCCAAACACCTGTCAGCCCTTCAATTCTTCCAGCTTCAATTCCATATTCCTTTAAAGTTCGGATTACAGCTTCTTCCAATAATCTAAGGTACTTATGAATGTCTGTAAAGAAATTGTCCAGGTCCAGGATTGGATATCCAACGAGCTGACCCGGTCCATGATAAGTGATGTCACCACCTCTATTGATTTTATAGTAAGTGGCTTCTCTTGCCTTTAGCCCCTTCTCATCTAAAAGAAGATTTTTCTCATCGCCACTTTTTCCAAGAGTGTACACATGGGGATGTTCTACAAAAAGCAGATAGTTTGGAGTGACTTCGGTTTGCCCTTTTTCCGCCTTACGATTAGCAATTTTTAAGGCAACGGTTTTATCGAAAATCTCCCCTTGATAATCCCATGCCTCTTGATAGTCCATAAGGCCCAGATCTCGGAAAACTACTTTTTTATTAATAATTTCATTCATAAGGATGAAGCTTGAGAAATCAACTCGGCTTCAGCCCGAATCGTTCCTGGAATTCGAAATTAAGAAAAGACTATGGCAGAGCATAATGAAAGAGGAAAGCATGCTGAAGTACTTTC